>JADYYL010000324.1 GCA_020853655.1 Deltaproteobacteria bacterium | reverse complement strand
TCGACTTCATGGAAACGACCTCTTCTTTCCGTGCACGCGCAGAGGATTTCTGCGCGCTAGATGTGGATTGCCCTGCCAAGCGAGTCACCCATTGCTTCCATCAGTGCTTCACTCAGAGTGGGATGGGCGTGAACGGTATTGAACACGCTTGATGCCACTCCCTCAGGGGTGCGGATCACCGCCGCCTCTCCGATCAACTCTGTCGCTTCGGCGTGGATGATATGAACGCCGAGGATCTCCTCGAGTTCTGCATCGATCACGACCTTGACGAATCCATCGACCTCGTTGGTAGCGACGGCCTTGCCGCTTGCCAAGAAGGGAAAACGACCGACGCGAATCTTCAGTCCCTTCTCGTTCGCCTGCTTCTCGGTCAACCCAATCGACGCGACTTGCGGTTGGCAATACGTGCAACCTGGAACGCTCGTGTAGTCGAGTGGATGCGTTTCGTAGTCGGCCATGTGTTCGGCTGCGATGATCGCCTCGTGGCTCGCGACGTGCGCGAGCATCGGTGGGCCAATCACGTCGCCGATCGCATACACCCCCGGAACGGTGGTTTGGTAGTACTTATCGACTGGGATGAAGGAGCGCTCCGTTCGGACTCCGATGGACTCGAGGCCGAGATCCTCGACATTCCCTTGGAAGCCGATGGCGACGAGGCACGCGTCGCCGCTCCACTGTTCTACTTTGTCGCCGCTCTTGATGAGCGCGTTGACCGTCGCGCCTTTTCGCTCGAGGCTTTCGACCGTCGCTTTTGTCCGGAGTTGCACGCCTTGTTTCGTGAAATTTTTCTCAAGCGCCTTGGCGATCTCTTGATCCTCAACCGGGAGCACCTGATCGAGCATTTCAACGACCGTCACTTCGGTGCCGAGCGCGTTGAAGAAATACGCAAACTCCATTCCGATTGCGCCGGCGCCGACCACGAGGAGTTTTTTCGGGCATTCTGGAAGCGAAAGCGCGCGACGGTAAGTGAAGATCTTTTCGTCGTCGATGGGGAAACTTGGAACGACGCGGGCACGGGCGCCAGTCGCGATCACGAGCTTCTTGTACTTGACCGAAGTCTCTTTGCCCGAAGCGTCAGTGACGACGACATAATTTCCAGGCTTCACGCGGCCGGTGCCCATCAGCAGGTCGACCTTGTTCTTCTTCAACAGGGAGTTAACGCCTTTGGTCATCCGATCGACGACGCCGCGTGAGCGCTTCATGATCGCAGAGAAATCGAACGTCACCTCGCTCGCGTGGATGCCGAAGTCACTCGCGTGCTTCATCTTGGTCAGGAGCTCGGCAGATTTCAAGATCGCCTTGGAGGGGATGCAGCCCCAATTGAGACAGACTCCGCCCGGAGCTTCGCGCTCAATCACTGCGGTTTTGAGGCCGAGCTGGGCGGCTCGAATCGCACCGACATATCCGCCGGGACCCGCACCGATGACCACGCAATCGTAAGTAACTTCCGCCATAGAGAAACCCTCGGGACAAGACGACTTTTTCACAGACCTGCTCGTGCTCTGAGACGTTTGCTAAACGAGGACTCGTCAGAGCTTACCGAGAAGGCGGCAAAATGCTGGAGAACACTATAATAATTCCGCCTATCTCATAAGCCAAAAAGGGGGTCCGAACAAGGAAAGGGGGGCATGTCCCTGTGGACAACTCTCGAGAGGCCTTATGAGACGAACGGCGGGTCCGAAAAGTTTGCGCGTGGCAACTCGAGTGAACGCTCGCCGGTGTCGAAAGTCCCGCGAAGCGCAGGGACGGTTGTCGCTATTCGACGCCGATGTAGAACAGCTTTGGCTCGGGGTTGCTGGTGCTAATCACCGCACCAATGAGCGGTGTTTTCGTAGAGCACGCCGCCCAATGACCGAGGCGGTCGATCGCGATCCATCCAATGAGCCGATCTGCTGCTTCTTTGAGCGTCAGTTCACTTGCCTCGAGAAGTGTCCTCCCATCACGCACTCGTGTCTCCAGTCGGGCGGCGACCGCCGAGTCGATGATGTCCTCGCCAATTCCGGTGCAGCTGATCCCTGCGAAGCGCGATGCGAAGTTGCCCGCGACGGTAGCCGCGTCTCCCATCCGTTCCACAGTCTCGAAGCCTTTCCCGCCCGTCGATGTGCAGGCGACGATATTGTTGAGCCCGTCGATAGCGACCGCGCCGACCGTGCCGAACTTGCCTGTATTCCCGTCGCGTCGACGTTCTTCCCACTTCTTCAGCCGAGCATCGGTCACGGGATTCTCGTCTGGGATGCGCAGCTCGGCGCGCAGCAGTCGTGCTCCCGCTGGTCCAAGCACTCGGTCGTCTCGATCCTGGAGAGCCTTCACGAGTTTGCTCGGGTGGACCAGATCGGTGGCGAGGGCCACGCCGGAAAATCGCTCTCGTGATCCGTCCATCAGGGAGGCGGAAAGGCGGGCAACGCCGTCCATCTGGAGCTCGGCGCCGAGTCCGGCGTTAAACAGGGGGAAACGCTCAAGCATCTCGATCGCGCTGAGCACAGCATCCATCGCCGGCGCACCACCGCGGAGGAGATCGAATGCTTTTCGGGCAACGCGCTCCACCTCTGCATTGCACTCTTTCGCGCTCCCAAACTCTTCTTGCGCACGGAGCAAAACTCCTCCGTGAATGATGAGAACAGGCGCTTTGGAAATTCCACCAACTTTAAGCATGGGCCTCCCGGCGAGGTCGTTGATCTGTCCCTTGTCCGAGCCGCGCCATTCGAATCATGGCTTGCTCGACGATGAGCTGTTCGTCAAATGGGGAGCTCTTGAGCTTCCAGTCCATATCACCGACCGCGCGGAGATACTGCGTAACGCGCTCGGACGTCACGCCCGAAACGAGGCCGGACAGATTTCGCACGAAGTAATAGTTCGAGAGGTCCGAGTGTATCGCGCTGCGATCGGGATTGTCCTTCGCGGCTCCCAGGACTCGGAAGCAGCGGGCAAGAAACGCGCTGAGCTGAAGCGGGTGAAATCCATTCTCGATGAGCCGCTTCGCGACGAGTGCCGCGTGGAACGAATCTCCGCGCACGATCTGTTGGAGGAGTCGAAAGCTCTCTTCTTGAAATTCTGCCTGCGTGTTCTCGCGGACCAGGGCGACTGTGATCTTCTCGCCTGTTCGGCAGAGAAGCGCGAGTTTCGAGATCTCGGACGCGAGCAGGGAAAGATTCTTCGCATGTTGTTGCGCAAGGAGTCGAGTGGCGTCGCCCTCGATGCCGACGCCATTCTTCAGCGCCTCTTTCTCTATCCAACGTCCGAGCTGCGCATCAGTAAACTCTTCCAGAAGGATCGTGGTGCCGTGCTGAGCGAGGTCGCCGAGCGAGCCTTTCTTTGCGGCGTCAAGGACGAGGATAAGCAACGCGCTCGACGGAGTGCGGCCCAACGCCTCGCCGAGTGCGCGAACGGATGCGACTTTGAGTGAGCTGGCGTCATAAACGACAATCACTTCACGCGGAGAGAAGAGCGACGGCATCGACAGCGACTGCCCGAGCGACGTCATCTTCTGCGACGTGAGGTCGGAAGCAAAGTAGGAGCTGAGTTGATCATTCGGGGTGAGGAACTTCTCGGCGAACCACCGGATGAGTTGGCGTGCCCTGAGATGCTGACTTGAGCGGAGGAGCCACGGCGCCGGCACGGAGGCTGCGGCTAATGCTGGACCGAAGGAAGCGCGGGGTTGATTCGCGAGTGGTTCGAGCGCACTGCGAACGCGGGCGACAAAATCTTCGACGGAGAGAGACGGAACACTCGGTTCGGCCGCTTTTCGTTCGCCGCTCTTCTTCGTCGTGCTCTTCTTCGCCACGTCGTCCTCGAAGGGGGTCTGCGGGCCGCGATGTCGAAATTGCCCAGGGACGGAGTTGAACCGCCGACACGCGGATTTTCAGTCCGCTGCTCTACCGACTGAGCTACCTGGGCGTATAACCTCTCGAGCGTCGGACAAGGAAAGCATCGAAAAAATAACTCTTCGGCGCTTATCGTTGTTGGTCCGCCACGAAACCGTTCAGGCTTCGTCTCGGAGGGCGCGGGTCCGAAATGCAGTCTCCGGCCCGAAAGGAGCAGCAATAAAAGCGAAAACACGCCGCGCGGTCAAGTTGGCACTTTTCAGAGGGGTTTTCGGCGAGGATTGCGCGGCCGAGGGACGAGATCAAGGTCGGGGTTACTCGTCCTCGGTTCGATACCCTTCGTCGAGTGCGACGACAGTGCCAGAAAGGTGGTCCTGAATCGCGCGCCGTCGGCGGTGAAGTATTCCGGCCGCCGCGATGCCGAATGAGACGACGGCGACGTTGATCGCCAGGACTCTGAGGAATGATTCCGAGAGTGTTGGCTCGTGTCCGGCGTGGTTGAGCACCCGAATCCCGACCACCTTCTGTCCGAATGATTGACCTCGGCCGGCGGTCATCAGCGCGAGGGAGATCGTCCACACCCCGAAATAGAGAATGGAAATGCCACCGACATGGGCGAGCACTTCGAGGATCGTCGGGGCCTGGAGCTGTAAAATATTGGATTTCGTCTCTGCATCGAGAAACGAAATCATCGCGAGCACGACTGTGAAGACAGCGGCGAATCCGACATCGAGGAGCGCTGCCATTATGCGCAGCCCCGCGCTCGCCGCTCGATAGGTCCTGACGGCCGCCGGTTCGGCAACAGTGGACTGGCTGCTCTGCCGAGGTCGGGCCGCGAAGGCTGTCCTTGGGTTGAGGTCTTCCGGGGTAATGAAGCGTGACACGTTCTCAAACACGCCGCTCAGCTCGGCGTTGTCGATGGTCCGCTCGGCTGATTTGAGGGTGGTTCCTTCAATCACGAGGCGACTTCCTGGGTTGACGATCTCTTCCTCGACGATCTCGAACAGAAGGTCTCTTTCCGGCGAGCGAGTAATCGGAAAGATGTCGGTTGTCGCCAATTCCCACCCATCCATGAGGGCTGCATTGTGGTTCTGTTCGATCTCGGATTCCGCCAGCTTCCACAGCTCCGGCGCAACGATGACGATGGAGCGCTCGATAGCCGATTCGAGATCGACTGGCTCGCGAACCGAGTCCTCGTCTTCTGACTCCTCCGGAACGTCGAGCAAGACCTGAACGATATTGGCGTCGTCTTCTTCCTCTTCCACCGGTTCGTCTGCTTCTTCCGGAAAGGTGGCGGCGACCTCTTCGAGGAGCGCGTCGAGTTCGGCGTTCGCGCTCCAGTCGATTCCACGGGAAGGGGGAGTGGCGGCCGGCTCAAGTTCGAGTGGCGCGTCTTCGTCAACTCCTTCCACCGCCTCGTCCGTGGAGGGAACTTCCGAACGTGACTCGACGACGGTGCGGACAACATCGGAAAGGTGCTCGGCAATAGTGTCTGTCGTGACCTCGTATCGGTGAGCCAGCGACTCGACCTCGTCCATCTCCTCAAACGAAACGATCTCCTGTTCGCGGAAAAGAATTGGCGGAGGAGGAGGTTCGGCTGGGAGCGGCTCACTCACTCCTACCAGACCTGTCACTGACGACGGCGGATCGTCCTGAAGATCAGCCGCTGTCGTGCTGCCCATCGCGGCGCTGAGGATATCTTCGGTATCGAGTGAAGTGATTGGGAAGCGAGATGCTGTCGCATCGAGTGTTTCGACGACACTTGTCGTCGCGGTGGTTGACACTTCCGAGTCGGCAGCCGCAACGGAGTGCGCCGCCTCTGCGGCAAGAACGTCGAGATCGAGGTCCTCTATCTCGACAAAAGCCGTGAACGCTTCGTTGGCAAGTTCATTCACGCGAACATCGTCCCGAGTCGCTGGAGGAGTCGCTGGGGCGTCTGTCGCCGGATGCTCGAACGGCAGGGACGCTACGCTGATCGGTTCTGCTTCTGTGCTGAGAGCCGCTCCCACTTCGGAGGTCTCTTCTTCGACCGCCGGTGTGGACTCCCAATCGCTCAGTACCGGGCTGGGCGTTGCGACGAAGGGGGGCAGCGGGAGCTCCTGGTCGGTGCTGGAAGCGGGAGAGTCGAGTGGTGATGAGGTGACATCGGCCGATTGAAGTTCGATGGCGGTGAGGGCTATCGCAGGCGATGTGGGCGGCCGCGCGTCGTGCTCTGCGGAACTGACCGCCGCGACAGCGAGCGGTTGCTGTTCGATAGGTAGAGCGGTGTCGCCAAGGGGCGCCGTCGCTTCCAGCGTGCACTCGACATCGGCGACCTCGGTCACGTCGTCGGTCTCTGGGGGTAGTGCTTCAGCGGAGGCCATGGCGTGCGGAAGCGTGGGGACGGTCGGGACTTCCTCCGCATGCGATGTCTCAGATGGATCGGGCTCGCCCTCGGCAATACAGAGCTCGATAATCTCTGAGGCTTCGGTCAGCATCTCTTCCGATGTTTCACTCAGCTCACCGTTGGGGCGAGGTGAGAGCGCCGCGTCGAGTGGTGCGATGGATGAAGCAAACGGGGGGATGCTCTCGCCAAGCTCAGAAGGTTCGCCGCGTCTGTCCGTGGCGAGGTGCGAGGGTATCAGCTCGTCGAAAGCTTCGGGTTGGCGAGCGGGAGATGTCTCGCTGAGCTGTGGCGCAGGAGCGGGGCTTGTCACCTCTTCAGGAGGAGCTGGGACGACGTTGCCGGAAAGGGGTGTCGCGTCGACACTCGGTTCCACGGTCGGCCTTTCGTCAGGCATTGCGGAATGGGTGGATTCGGGCTCCGCCGGTCCGAGAGCGGACTCTTCGACGGACTCGACCTCGGGAGAAGGTGTTGGTGCTTCGACCTCCTCAATCGGTCCAGCCACTAGGGAGACGCTCGATTCCGCATCGTCCAGACCGAGAAGTTCGTCGAGCGCCTCATCGGCTTCCTCGAATTCGTGGACGAGGTCCTCGAGCGAGAGGTCATCATCGTCCGTCGATTCCGGTACGTCGGAGTCTGCGACCTCGGATTCCTCGTCGATATGGTGCACCGCTTGAACGTCGGAGGCATCTCGCTCCGGTTCGTCCGCCTCGTCTTGGGCATCGGGACTCTCGTCGTGCTCTCCTTCGGGGTCCTCCTCGGGAGTGTCCTCGTCGTCTTCGATCGTCTCACCGTCGATCTCGATTTCGAATGAGATCTCCATGTCTCCGTCGACGATCGAGAACGACCCTTCCGAATCTCGGTCGGAGGGTCGTGGGTGGGCCGGCTTTACTTTCACCGCCTCGACATCAAGCGTCTCGTCGCCAATCATCTCGTCGAGCATCCGCTGGAAATGTTCGTCGTCGTCACCGAATTCCATGACGGTGGGCGCGACCTTCGGAGTGGGCGGCTCTTCGATGATCGGCTTCGCTTGCGCGCGTGGAAGCAGGTTCGTGTCATCAGACTCGGGAGCAGCCGTCGTGCGCGCGCTCGGAATCGTCGCCTTGTTGATCGTCGTGAAAAGAGCGTCGAGCTCCTCGTCGGCCGGTTTGTTGGCCTCTGGCTTGGCCCAGATGTCATGAGATATCGGTCGTGTGATCGGCTGTGCCGGAGTGGGCTGACGGGGTGCTTTGTGCTCGAAGTGCTCCAGTGGCTCGAGCGGGAGCGTCGGGGAGCGCATCACTGGCGGGACGATTGGCCCGTCCATGTCGAGCAGGTCCGAAGTGTCTTCGGCGATGGCAAACGTCTGCTCTTTGTCCTGCTCATCTCCAGCGAAAAGATCCTCTTTGAGATCAAGAGGGAGTGCCGTTTCCGGCGTCATCTCAGCAACCGGAGCAGCCCTGCGTGTCGTGGGCGACTGCTTCTTTTGGTCCTTTGTGACAGGCCGCGCCGTTGCCGGATTCGCTTTCTGATTCGGAGGCACAGAAGTAGTCGGGGTCGCCTGTCGGGGTGCCGTTCCAGCTGCCTCTCTCGAAGGCGACGTCGACGTTGCCTTGGTTCCCGGGCGCTCGGCGGGCTTTGTTGGCGCCGTGTCTTTTGACGGTATTTCTTTTGAAGCTCCATCTTTCGTCGCGGCGGCCTCGCGACTTAGGTCGCGAATGAGATCGGCGAGGGTCGCGCGAGAATTCGAGATCGGAAGGCCAAGGGTATGTTTGTACGGTCGCAGATCGATATGGCATCCGGGACATACGTCCTTCTTGTCGGATGATACGAATCTGCACTTCGGACAACGCATGGAGCTTCTTCCGCCAATTCCATTGCTACGAGCGTCTCACGCGAGGGGACCTTCGCATGCACTCACAGCTGTCGGTAACGCCTTCGATTCTCAAGCAGGTACAATCGTTGAACGTCGGATCGACTGTGGACCGACTTCTGACGCTGCCCGCCCATGAGCACGCTGGTGCCCGGCGTTAGCTCGGTCGGAGGAACTGAATGATTCCGCAGGCGAGGACAGCCGCCGTTTCGCAGCGGAGCGTTTGCTCCCCCAGCGACAACGGTTGACACCCTTCGCGAATGGCGGTCCCGATCTCGAGATCGGTCAAGCCACCTTCAGGCCCGACGACAATCAAGAAATCGGCATTTTCGTCGGCTTTCTCAAGCCGGCTCGACAGCTCCGAAGAAGCGTCGATTTGGTGAGCATTTCCGGTGACTTGAGCCGCCGTTCGTTCTTGCGGAGATACCAAAACGGAGCGGAGTGATTTTGGTGCGATCGAGTTGCGGAGGGCGTCCTCGAGGGTCTGTGCATAGCTGACGTGAGGGATTGTCGTGCCCCCACACTGTTTCAACGCGGCGTCTGCCACGCGGTAGAGCCGCTCGATTCGTTTGTCGGAGAGGGCCTGCGAAGGGTTCTGCGTTCTTTCAGCCGCGAACAGGACAATGTTTTCGACACCAATTTCGGTGCACTTCTCGACGATGAGTTCGGATGCCGGACCTTTGGGCATTCCAAGAATGAGCGTGAGCGGGGCTACTCGAGAGGAGGGGAGCTTCTCCTCGAGTCGAACCTCTGCGCGTCTCTTTTCTATCGCCGCGACCGTGCCGCGAAAGCGCTCTTTCCGGTCCGCGACGACGATCTCCACCTCGGCTCCGGGCTTCGCTCGGAAGACATCCCGAAGATGGTGCAGATCGTCATCAACGAGTTCGATCAATTCGCCGACTTCGAATTGGCGGTCGCCGGAGCGGATGACAAATCGCGGGGTATGCACGTGAACGTTTGGAACTCTGGGTTGTAGGCGGAGCCCGAAGAGCTGCCCGAAGCGTTGACTGTATCCAAAAATGAGGGGGGAGAGAAAAGCGGTCTCTGAAAGAGAGCGGAATGGGACGCCCGGACGGCATCTATCTAACTGGAACGCCTGCGCAACTCAGCGGTGCGACTCGCCCAGCACGCTCGATGCGACCAAAAATGCTGCAATCAAAGGGAATA
>JADYYL010000323.1 GCA_020853655.1 Deltaproteobacteria bacterium | reverse complement strand
TCGGCGCACTGACTGACGAATGCCGCGCGCTTTGGAAATGTTGCGACGAACTTTTCAAACGCGAATCGCGTGCCGGTCAGACCTGCGGTGGTATCGAGGGCGTGAGAAACGATTCGGCGACGATACTCCTCAGCGGAGAGCTGTTCATTGAAGTAGCAAAACTCACGGCGCGTGAGATTCACACAGCCGAAACAGTGCTTGCATCCGATGCAGTTCGAGAGGAATGCCGAATCCGAGCAACCGCTCGAATCCTCAACAAAGAGCACGTTGTAGCACTCAGCGATGTTGAAGCAGCGATAACACAGCTCGCTCCGCGCGACCGAGGTGCTCTCGATTGCATCGCGACACTTGTGCATGGAGAAGCAATACAAACTGTCTTCAATCCCGTTGCATTCGAAACAGAGATAGGAGTTCTTCGCGTTGACGATGCAGTTCGTAAACTCGCTGTTCTCCATCGTCGCAACGACGTTTGACAGATTGTAGATTGGCACCGCTCGAAAGAGCTCGTCGAACTGGTCGAAGAACGGCCGGTTGAAATTATACGGCCGGCCGTAATCGGTCGCATCCCAGTCATCCTTTTCCCACTCGCCCATATCCCAAACCGTAAACCCGGCGCTCTGAGGGATCCAACTCAACATGCGTTTGTGGGTGCGCGCGCACGACGAAGCAGAGAGGTGGATATAGTTGATGAAGAGGAACATCTCTCGGAGTCGCTCGTGGGCCGGACGGTCGACGAGAGGCAGCCCTCGCTCGGAGCAGTATCGCCTTTCGGCAGGTGAATGCAGAATCGCCATTATCTCTCCGGAAGTTGTCCGGACATCCCACCACAGTCGATGGCGTTTCGACAGATCGCTTTGTTTTTTGTTCGTGCGCGGGAGGAAACGAGTGTCGCACGGCAATCAGAAAGATGAGTGGTGGAGAGAGAAAAGAGCATTCCCTTTTGAAAAACGAAGGTGATGACCTCATCTCCCCCCACCGTGATCGAGTCGATCAGTGCATCGGCGCTTCACGAAGCGAGACGATGGCGTATGCAGCGTGGCCCTCGGGGACGACCGTTGCCTGCACGCGCCTCGCGCTTTCCGCGCGGCTCTGCGAAACGACGCGGCAGGCCTTTCGCGGGACGTCGACGATCACGCTGACACGTCCGTTCCGCTGAGCGGTGCCGAGGCGACGAGCGACCGCACGGGTCACGGCCTTGGACCGCTGGACCAGGGTAAGAGCATGCTCGTGAAACAGCGCGCACTCGGTGGAGATGAAAACTCGAGGTGTCATGATGTGTTCCTTTCCTGAATGAAGCGAATGAGAGGAAGCATCGTGCCCCTCTCGAAGTGAATTGATTCGGCACGATTGCCTTGCAAGGGGCGGTGTCTCCCCCTCCAAGGCAATGTGCCAAAGGAAACTCTGGATCGGATAAAACCAAAAACTCTTCTCTCATCTCCGTCTCGCGCCCGCGATTGCGAGGTCGAGATCGAGATGAGCAACAGCTCTACGAATATGTGGCTGCCCGGCTTGGGCGACGGTGAAAAGAACGGCGGTCGAACAAACGTAGTCCCTCTTGTTATGGAGAGGAGCCCCCGACTTGATATGTCCCGGCCCGGCCACAAACAAAGGCCGAGAATTACTCACTATTCTCGTTTGCTGACGCTTACAAGATCACGCGCGTGCAGCCCGGGAATGTGGCGAGAGAACTCTGCACACCGCAACGCCTTGCGCTCATAACTACTCTATCCCGGCAATGCCGGACCTGCAGAAGAGACTCTCAACACAGCGTGCGTAGCAACCATCGGAGGTTTTATGAAATGGGCTCAAGGATTGACTCTCGCTTCTCTAGTCGCATTTTCGTTCTTTGCGATTCCCCAGCTGGCATCGGCTCAAGAAGCACCTTCCTGCGGTGAAGGACAAACACTTCGAAGTTTCTCTTTTGACCGCGCCTATCAAACTCACGCCCGCGCATTGAGTGGACTCGCCGGACTGGTGAAGCGAACGGCGAAGGCAGCTTGCTCGGAAGCCGAGCTACCAGTTGTCGCGAGCATCGTCGCCAGTGAACATGCGATCGCTGCAGGCCGCGAACAGTGTCCAATGCGACCATGCATCGAGCGGGAAAACGGAACACTCGAATGTCCGCCATGCGAGTCAGCAAACTACATTGCCACCGGCTCCGCGAGTGCTTGTTGCGCGCCGCGTCGCACGCGAGCCCGAGAATAGAAATCTCTCATCTCGCGAACCATCCTCTCCTGCTCCGGCGCGCTCTCAGCGCGCCGTTTCTTGCTGCCAATCATACGCGCAAGATCGAAGTCGTTTAAAGGTTTCTGAAGTTCGTCGGAGCGCTCGGCGCGATGACGTCGCTACCACCAGCTCCGAACTCATCAGCGCCGACATCAGGCGCCACACCCACAGGGCGCGTCGCGCCATCGATATCGTTCGTGACGCTGGGCACCGCGGACGCTTGATTGATTGCTGTCGTTGCGCCGGAGACAAGGTGCAGATCACCCGACGCCGAACCGACGAAGAACGCCGCAGAAGCATTCGTGACGTTTCCGGACTGCGCAAACGTGGCACCGTCTCTCGTTCCGAGAGGAGTGTCGACCAAGTTGTTCCGAGCTTCCGCACCGGTGGTCGCAAAACGGAACTCAACCGCGCGCGCCGAG
>JADYYL010000322.1 GCA_020853655.1 Deltaproteobacteria bacterium | reverse complement strand
GCGCGCTTGGATCTCAAAGAACGCGTCGAGGCATGCTTGGCGAATATCATTATGTTGAGGGGGCGGACGGCGACAGGTATTTTAAGTTCCCTATCGTCTTGAAGGCGATCGAGGGGGATACGTATCGAAGGCTGCCCACCCACACTCCTTAACCAGACCGAACGGACTGCATTTGAGAGTCTTCCCCGATCGCAACTGCGAACTCTCCGGAACGCACCGTCGCCCCCGTGCCGGTCGTATATGGCCCACGGAAGTCTCTCCGCGGCGTGAGGCCTACCGCGACCTCTCTGGGTCTTAGCAGCGCATATTGACATATTTAGTATGATATGCGAATATGCGACTACTCTTTGGGAGCTCTTTCCATGCGAACGACAGTCGTCCTCGATAGCGATGTAGCCAAGGCACTTCGGCAACTTCGACAGAAGTCGGAGAAGAGCTTTCGAGAGGTGCTTAACGAAACGCTCCGGGTCGGACTGTCGATCAACTCTGGGCCAGCTCCGAAAAGTAAGAAGTTCACGGTGCGGTCAATCAAAGGTGGGTTCCGTCCTGGAATTGATCCCGAAGCGCTGAACAAGCTTCTTGATCAACTGGACGTGGAAGACTTCCTCTCGAAACATTCGCGCCGCTCGTGATTATACCCGATCTCAACCTGCTCGTTTATGCATACAACGAGGACGCTCCCCATCACCTGGTCGCGAGAGAGTGGTGGGCGAAAGTCATTGGGAGTGGTGATCAAATCGCTCTACCGTGGATTGTTGTGAATGGATTTCTTCGGTTGATGTCCAATCGAGCAGTGCTCGTTCATCCACTCACGCCCTCCGAAGCTCTTGACCGAGTCGAGGAGTGGTTCGCGCAGCGAAACGTTCAGGCGATTGAGCCCGGCCCCCGATATCTGGAGATTCTGAAGCGCATCTTTCGCGATCGGTCGTCGATCGGAAGCGAGCTGATGACAGACGCGCATATCGCGGCGCTAGCGATCGAATACAACGCGGAAGTGCATAGTAACGATATGGACTTTGGTCGGTTTACAGGCCTGAAGTGGAAGAATCCGCTGGTCTAGAGGTGGGCTCGGAGAATGGTGCCGATCACGTTTCATGTCGGGTGTTTTTACGCTTAGGAATGTTTGTTCTTGCAAGGAAGAGTGTCCTAAATGGCTCAGCTCAGCGACCTTCTAGATCGAGCGCTTCGAATACAGGGGCTCTTCGCACAACGAGAAATTCGCTGCATCGGGCGTCAATGGTCTCGCGGCGATCTCATGCGCGGTTTTACAGCTGACGTCGGTGCACTCTCCAAACTTACGATGGCAGCAGACGGAGTTCGGGACGTTCCCGACTACCAAACGAAACTGGGCCACGAGTTTGCAGACTGCCTGTGGAGTCTGCTCGTCCTCTCAAAAGAGTACGATGTCGATCTGGAGTCCGAATTCCTTGCGCTCTGCGAGAAGCTTGAGCGACAGATTTCCGCCGAGCTGTAACGGAGCTGAAGGGAATGCCCTCGTATTTTTCCGAACCACGACGGGAAGAAATGGTCCACCCGAGGCCCGCACCCTGTGTTGCGCAAGAGGTCTGAACACGGTGGCTTGAGTGAACGGTCTGCCTGAGGTTCGGAGGGGTGCCCGTCAAGAGACGGTCGAAGACGAACTTGTGACCCACCCGGCAGATAAAGCGGTACGGAAAGACACGCTTCCCGTAGCGTGAGCCGCCGGTTGACTGAGGTCATTTGGTGCAGAACGAAACGGCTTGGGTAGTTCTTGGCAGTCGTCTATATCAGTGGGAAGTTCTCTCTGCTCCCTGCCATCGGTCCCATACCTGAGTTTCCGGATGAGGTCTTCTACAAACCGAACTGCATCGACGATTCGCGCCTTGAGGCGCCTTGCCGCGGCTGTGGTTGTGAGCGTGTTTGCACTCATTGCACCCGCTTATGCGCAGGTCGATACAGACCTCGACGGTGTTGATGATGCACAGGAAGCGATCGATGGAACCAATCCTCAGAACCCAGACAGCGTGCTCGAACACGGCGGCAGCGAATACTGCCTCGAGTGGAACGGCGGATTGAACCGGCTCCAGCAGCGTCTCGACCTCCGAAATGCATCATGCTCGGAACTCACGGTGCAAGTGAGTTTGCGGGTCGACAACGGAAGCGTCGCGAGTACGCAGGATGTGGTGCTCGCTCCCTATGAGCAGAATCAGATCATCATCAACACGCTCGAAGGGTATGACCGTGGCTCGGCCGGTCAAGTGTGCGCGACGATCATTGTCGGAGAGCCGGATTCGCTCGACGCGCAGATGGGCCACTATCGACTGCAGAATGGGTCGTTTCAGTTCGCCTTCGCCGTCCCTTACACGCCTGGTCGAACAGGCAATCAGCACCTGACCTACAACAGAGACTTCCCGGCGCTCCGCGAGGCAAAGCGTGGAAGTTCCGTCATGACCACCGTGCAAGTGTTCAACGAGGAAAGCACGACGCAGTTGGGAACGGCCGTCTTCTATCGATCAGACGGTTCGGTTGCGTCGCAGGTGTTACTCACCATTCCCGGTAAAGGCAGGGCAGAGTTGTCCCTGCGCGGATTAGTCGGGAGGAATCGAGTCGGTTTGATTGAATGGCAGCCCGCTCTTCCGGACAAAGTCTTTCGACTCTCACAGCTTCGGGAATACCTCGATGATCGCTCCGCGCTGCAATCGGCGATTTCGATCGTGGCGCATCGACCCTCCGGCGCAGTGCAAGCAAGTCCCTTTCGGACGGGATCTCGCGCCACGACGGTCGAGCTCACGAATACCCTCGCAACGCCGACGACCGTCATCCTGTCAGCCTATCGTGCGAATGGCAGGAAGGCAGGGAGGTCACGAGTCCGCCTTGCGCCGCGTCAGACGAAGGTCGTTACGCTCTGGCGCTTGCTGCGCAAGGGACTCGGAAACGTGAAGATCGAGCCGACGGACCCGAGATCGGTCATTGCTCGCACTTTCGAGTACGCCGTCCACGGTGAGAAAATCGTCTCGCTCGCGCACAGCGCTGCACTCAAATCCGGCTTCGGGGCGACGATGAGCACCGACTATGACAATCGTCTCGGCCGATGTCGAATGCGCCTTGCTAATCTCAGCGCGACATCACAGACGGCGACCGTCGAGATGTTACGATCGGACGGTTCTTCCGTTCCGATCCCAAGCTTGATCACGGTTCCAGGAAACGGCGCCGTCGATGTGAACGTCTGCTCCAACGACACCGTCAGCGGTTCGGGGTCGATTACGCTCCAACCTGCGGTGTCACAGACGATCGTGGGAGAGCTCCTCGAGCGCAACAGGAGGAGTAGCGCTGCGGTACGAATACCTCTGGTGGGGCGGAATGCGTGCACGCCGACAGCGTCGACTGATCAGTGATCATTACGCGGGAAAAGTTCTGCTCCCTCGCGGAGAGCTGTCCTCGTCTTCATAAGAGTCTCTCGAGAAGCACACTGGCCCAGGTGCTGAGCCTCACCTGACAGTGGAGACGGATGATCGCTTACGCCGCTGGGCTCCACGCCGACTCGACGGCATACCGTCTGTCATGCTGGCGTCGGGACCCCGAAGCCTATATTTCTACCTTTCGATTCTCTCACTAACCGGTTTCCAAACCGCTCCAAGGCTCCCTGCGAATGTCCACCCCTCTGCTTTTCACTCCCTTTCAACTTCGCTCTGTCACGTTTCGAAACCGAATCGGCGTTTCGCCGATGTGCCAGTACAGTAGCGAAGATGGTTTCCCGAATGATTGGCATCTAGTCCACCTCGGCGCGAGAGCGATCGGTGGTGCTGCCCTCGTCATGGTGGAGGCATCCGCCGTCTCGGCGATCGGGAGAATCTCTCCGTCGGATGCAGGGATCTGGAAAGACGAACACATTGCTGCGTGGCAGAAAGTCACGTCGTTTCTCACCGCACACGGAGCGGTGCCAGGCGTTCAACTTGCGCACGCGGGATGGAAGGCGTCGACACCGGCCCCATGGGCGGGAGAGGGGACGGTTGCAGCCGCGGATGGGGGCTGGGAACCCATCGGTGTCGGGAGCAAGTCTTTCTCGGACAGCTATCCCACTCCGCGCGAAGCAACCGAGAACGACATCGAGCAGGTCTGTCGGCAGTTCAAAGCGGCGGCGCACCGCGCGATCGCAGCCGGATTTCGTGTCGTGGAAGTTCACGCTGCACACGGATATCTTCTGAATAGCTTCCTCTCGCCAGTATCGAACAAGCGAACCGACGCTTACGGCGGGTCATTCGAGAATCGGACGCGACTGCTGTTCCGTGTCGTTTCAGATGTGCGCCACGCAGTCGGAGACGAGGTCCCACTTTTTGTACGACTCTCGACGACCGATTGGGTCGAAGGAGGATGGACGCTCGAGGATTCCATCAACCTGAGCAGCCGGCTGCGCGACGCAGGCGTTGACCTCATCGACTGCAGCTCCGGCGGTATCTCCCCGAAAGCAAAGATCGCCGTTGGACCTGGCTACCAGACAGAGTTTGCAGCCGCGATCAGAAGAGACTCAAAGATTCCAACTGCGGCCGTGGGGATGATCACCGATCCGATTCAAGCGGAGACAATCGTCCGTACTGGTCAGGCCGATTTGGTGCTCCTTGCGCGG
>JADYYL010000321.1 GCA_020853655.1 Deltaproteobacteria bacterium | reverse complement strand
ATCGACGGGTCGCAATCGTGACATTGATGAATGATGCGATGTTACTGCTCCGCGACCAGTTCGTCGGCGGAAAGTTCACCCAAGTCGTCTCCGTGTCGGAACATCCGAGAGAAGATGCGGATTTTCGAAGTACAATAACGCAGCTCAAAGCCCATAACCCAGATGCCATCTATCTGCTGCTGTGGTCACCCCAGCTCAGCATTTTCGCGAAGCAGCTGAGAGAGTCTCAGCTTGCCATCCCCATGTTCGGCACGCAGAACATGGAAGACCGCGATGAAGTTGCCGCCGCGAAAGGTGCCCTCGACGGGACGTGGTTCGTCGGACTGGACGACACTGCGGCTGAGCAATATTTCGCGAAGTATCGAGCTCGATTCGGCTCCGAACCCACGGCAGGTGGGCCGAATGCCTACGACGCCACGCTCATGATCATCGACGGTTTACCGACCGGCCACGTGAACGACTTTATCCATCAGCTCAGAAATTTTGAAGGGTCTCTCGGCACGTACTCCGCACAGCGGACGAACGACTTCGAGTTGCGACCACGGCTTCGTTGTGTCGCTGAGGGAATGCTGGTCGATGACTGTGAGCCTAAGGAGGCCGGAGCCAACGAACGTGGTTCTTGGCGTTAGAACTTCCGAGCGATCCGTCTGGAATACTCTTTGAGCAAAGCGCCATATTCGTAGGCGACCTCACGGGGAATTCGGCTATCCAGCCACCAGTTCTGCACGCGCTCGGGGCGAGCCGCGACCACCACGGCAGAGATATCGGGTGCGATACGTTCCCAGATAATTTGTACCCGCTTCGTGTGCGTTGCGGACGAAACGAGAATGACGCGGGGCCATGCTTCCTCTCGCGCCTTCGCCGCAATTGCCTCGAGCTCGCTCGATGTATCGAACGCGTCTTCGGTATTCACCGTCACGATATCGCCAGAATTAACGAGCGCGCTTTCGAGCGCGATACGAAGAATGGAGGATGCTGTTGGCCAAACGAACCCTTGGGGAACGTTGGTGAGGGTGCGGTCCACGAATCCACTTCCGAAGACGACGCGATCGGAGTGGCCCTCGCGATAGAGCGCAACCGCTTTAACGACGCGCTCGGCTGACTCTCCGCCAAGGAGGATGACGATAGCGCTACTGGGAATCGGAGGTTGATCCACGACGAGGTAGTTGCCGACGGGCTGGAGCAGTGTCTTCGGCCAGAACAAGAACGGGATGACAATCAGCAGGGATCCGAGCAGAAACGTGAAAATGAAAGCGAGTACGCCGCCGCCCTGCTTTACCGGCTGTTCACGTTGCGCTGCCGCTGATCGAAGATGATATCCCATGTCGCCTGCAAGTGCGCGAAGAGCGGTTCCTTGAGAAACCGCTCTCTGCGCGAGAGCTTCCGCACCACCACCACTACAATCTTTCCACCATTCGGAAGTTCCGAAAGAGCCCGAAAAGGCTCGCCCAACTAATCCGGATTCTCACAGAGTTTGCTTCAGTCTCGGAAAAGTCTCAATCCGTCTCAGCGGTTAGGAGGACTTTGTAAAGTCGACCATATGGACGCTTGAGGTCGCCTAATCGTTCAAGGGTTTGTTCGTTGGCGTAAAGAGTGTGTGAAGCTCCTCAATGATTCTCGCGCAAAATTGCTCCGGGTCGTCGAGCTTGAGCAAGTAGCGGGTCGCACCAAGAGAAAGGCTTTCCTCGACATCGCGCTCAAGCGAAGACGTGGACAGGATGAGAATAGGAATGCCGCTCGTCGGGACTGCACTGCGCAGCGCCGAGATCAGAGCGGTGCCGCGTCCGTCTCCGAGATTCAGGTCGAGAAACGCCACCACGGGAGCATGAGCTTCTCCGGCAGCGATACGCTTGACCAACGCCTTTGCCTCACCGAGGCTCGAACACTCGAGCACAGGCCGAGAAATGCCGGCTTTCTTCAGCGCACGCTTGAAGATTCGTCGGTGCGCGCTCTCGTCATCGATCAGCAATATTGGTCGGGATGCTTCGCTCTGCGGCGTCATTCGAAGGCCCTCTCGAGTCCCTCAGGTACGCTCTGCGGCTTCGGCAACGGAAGCGGAAGACTGACGGAGAACGTGGACCCTTCGCCTTGCTGACTGCGGACATTGACCGAACCACCGCAAGCATCGACGATCTTCTTCACGCAGGCGAGGCCAATTCCGCTGCCTTCGATCTCATTGCCATGTGCACGTTGATACGGGCGAAAGATCTCGCTGATGCGATCTTCCGGAATCCCGCTGCCGTTGTCCGTAACGTCGATGACGGCGAACCCGCCGTAGACGGCGCGCGGATGAACCGTAATGACCGGAAGGCGAGAGGGGTCGCGATACTTGATGGCGTTGCCGACCAGGTTTGAGAAGACTTGATAGAGTCGAAGAGGATCCCCCCACACCTTGGGCAACGCACTCACGGTGACCTGCGCCTGCGTCTCTTTCATCTGTTGGGAGAAGTCCTGCAAGACTTGCTGCAGCACATCATCGAGCGGGACCACCGTGTCCTTTGACTGGCTTGTCGTGAGGCGGGAGTAAAGAAGAACGCTCGAAACGAGCCGCTCAAGGCGACCCGCGCCTTCCACGATGTAGTGGATGAGCTCCTTTCCTTCGCTTCCAATAACCGTTCCGTAATCCTCGTCCAGTGCTGACGCGATGCCTTTGATCGTAAAGATCGGCGCCTTCAGATCGTGCGACACCATGTAGGTGAAGTCTTGCAGATCTTGATTTTTCTCCTCCACTTGTCGCTTCTGGGCGAGGAGCTCGGTCAGATCGATCGTCAGCGACATCACCGCCGTCACTTCCGCTTGCTCGTCGAGAATGGGAACGAATCGTGTCTCAAGCCAGAGGGGAATCCCGCTCCGGTGATGGATCTGATACTTCACCAGGCTGTCGTCGCCGAGCGCGCTGACCGACCAAGCCCTTTCGTAACGCGCACGATCTTCGTCGACCACGATGTCGTGGAGAATATCGCGGTCGGTGTCGAAGAGTTCCGATTGCGAGTAACCAGTGAGTACCTGCGTATATGCACTGCAGAACGTCACCTTGCGCCCAACCTCGAAGATGATCACCGAGGCGGCGATATTGGTCGTGAGCAGTTCATACAACCTGACGAGCTCCCGAATATTCCAATCGAGCGACTCCGCGAGCCGGAACGTTCCAGTGATACGGCCCCGTTGGAGAAGGGTGCGCTCATCTTCGGTCGGCGTGCTTTCCGGTTCCATCGCTTTCGGTGCGTCGCGAAAGCCTGTGCGGCGGATGACCTCGGAGAGTGTGCCGCGGAGCGAGTCCATAAGATGCGAGCAGTGCGACGCGTATTGCTCTGACACCATTCGGGCGCCGAGGAATACTCCCATGCCAACCGCCGCAAGGCCGAATGCGAAAGAGATCAGCGAGCCGGCGGAGGCAAAGAAGAGGAACAAGAACGCGAACCCGACTGGAATCGCACGGGAGCCGATGCGCCACAGCGGCGAAACGGGGCGTTCTTCGGTAATGAGTGGCTTCAGCTCGCTGTTCATCCGTCAGTGGGACTCCGGTTGATACAGCGAAGCTTCTTTTTCATAGAGCCGTTCGAACTGAGTGACGATCCCATCCAATAGTTCGGGCCCGATGCCAAGTCGGGGAAGGATCTCTTGCTTCTCCTTGTCCATGCGACGACCATAGGAGCGCATGTAGGGAGGATGTCCGATGCCGATGGCGTGCGAGATGAGATCTGCTGCTTTGACCAGCGTGTGGTGGTCGAACTGGAACTTGTCCAAGTTCTTCGGCCACGGTTCATGGTGCAGGGCGATCGAATGCCGCGCGGATTCGGGGAAGTGCCAAAGCTCCGAAACCCACTTGCCGACTTCGACATGGTTCAGCTCGAAGACTGCTTCTTCCGCGTCGATCACGCTGACGTCGTCGGTGCTCACCTTCGTGAGGACTTTATCGTAGAGCTGTCCACCCTTTCGGATCATGATCAGTTTCCCCACGTCGTGAAGCAATCCGCAGAGGAACGCCTCGCCCGGATTGATGTGCTTCGTCGAGCGGGAGAGCAGGCGGCAGATAATCCCCGTCGACACCGCGTTTGCCCAGATGATGTCTCTTGCTGCGTGTCGCGAGGCGAGCAAACTTCGCAACATACTCGCAGAGAGTAAGCACCGAAGCTCGTCCAGTCCGATGTTGGCGACGGCTTTTTCGATGTCGTGAGCGGGAGTTCCACGAAAGAAGTAGACGGAGTTCGCAATCTTAACGACTCGCGCGCTGAGAACCTCGTCCGACTCAATCACTTTGACGAAGTCGTCCTGTCTCGCGTTGACATCGCTCGCCAGTTGAAACGCGCGCGCAGCCTGAGCGGGCATCGCCTCAAGGTTCCGAATTCCGAGGATGTTGTTGATTCGCTCGGCGACAGCGGGACTCGTCCGCGGGAGCGCAGTGCGAGCCGGTGTGGACCCGGAAAATATTCCACTCAGAAGACCCATAGCGCCGCTGCCCCACTTTTTTGACCGGGCGCCTGCGCTCGTGCTCCTCGCTGGCGAATTGCCAACAGAGGGTGATTGGAACGCGGGAGAGCCCAATATTGAGATGACCGGAACACCCAACGCGCTCCATCGGGAATAGAGGCGGGAACGACGTCGCGTGTTTCCTGATCTATCGGCGCTCTGGGGCCGGACCTAAAAGCCGTTCAATGCCTTCTGGGGCGGGGTAAGTGCCTGAACATTCTATGGAAAATTGCTCTCAACTATGTTTCGGAGGCAGGTCCGGAATACAGTCCGTGCTCGTTGATGAGCGAAACGAGCGAGGGGTGAGGGGATTTCGAGCCTTCTCGTATCTCTGCGGCGTGATCGTCGATGACGACAGGGCAAACGATCGTCTGCACTTCGAGGGCGTCCCAGTTCCGCCATTTGGAAACGGATTCGGCGCTATCCTCGCCGACGGCCCAAGAGATTTTGCCGGGGATTCGCCGCCGGAGTTCGGCGACGAGCTCTTCGGAATAGACATACGGATGGGTGGTGATCGAGACGCCGACATCGCCGAGAGAACCTGCGAGTGGGATGGACTCTGCCGCGAGGATCAGTTCGAGCATTCTCGTGCGCAGTTCGATCGGTGTCGCTCGATCTGTCTTCCACGGGTTCTGACTCGTCGGCGCAAGGATCACTCGTTGAAAGCGGTGCAAAAGCGCGCGAAGCACGGAGATATGCCCGAGGTGCGGTGGGTCAAACGTTCCACCAAACACAACGTAATCGGCATCGCGAATGCTTGACGCATCGAGGGCGTCGACGGCGATGAGCGTCGGCAGGCCGCTCATGGCAAGACGCTCCCGCGTGTCGCGAGCCGCTCGGTGTCATGACCGCGGATCGTGAAAGTTCGCATTACGCGTCGTAGACGAAATTCGAGGTGATCCGAATGTCTGGATGCAACGACTTATGCACCGGACAGAGCTCGGCAATCCGTTCGTATTTGGGGCGTTGCGCTTCGGGGAGCGAGGCTGGGAGATGAAACAGCATCCGAATCTCTCCGACTCTTCGCGGTTCTTGCGACATAATCTTCTCGGCCGTGAAATGCGTGCCAGAAAAATCATAGCCGTCTTTGTCAGCCTTCATCGCCATCGTGGTCAGGATGCACGACGAAAGGGACGCGACGACGAGATCCGTGGGCGAGAAGCTGAGCCCGTCGCCGTTGTTGTCCTTCGGCGCCGAGGTGTTGAAGGAAGCTCCCGATTCGTGCGTGAGAGTCACCCGAAGAGAACCGGCGTAAGTGCCCGACATATGGACGCCCATGGTATTTCCGACCCCTTAAAAAGCCTTACAGATTGAGTTTTTGCGGTTTCTCCGGTAAATACGCGCCAAATTCGAATGAAATGGCCCGGGGGAGAATTCCGTGCGTTTCGGTGATTTACCACACTCTTGCGATGTTCTGCATGCTTTCGAAGTTTGTCTCCTCGCTCCTCCAACGACCCGCACCCCGCGGACAACGGAACTACAAGCTCTGCTCCGAATGCAGGACCTGGTTCTACCTGACGCCGATCGAAGTCAGCTATTACGCATCCGTTGATTCGCCGCAGCCTGGCGTTTGTCGCTCATGCAAGAGCGCCGCAATCGCGCATCAGAGTGCGATGGTTGAAGAGAGCCGACAGGTCGCGAACTACTAACATTCGCCCATTTCTCGCGTTGCTCGCCCATTCTCTTCGGGCTCTCATCTGGCGCATGGATTCCGATTGCTTGAACGTCGAATCCCCCTTTACACTGACGTAAGTGTTCGACGCTGCCCGTGGGGAATCTCGATCGAAGTCCCCGTTCGCGGACTTGCACTCGCATTCCAGTCCACGAAGAACGCCGTCCGCGGCGTTTGCAGGACTCGAGCTTCTTTCCGGGGTTGTCATGGGCAAGACGAGGCGCAAACTGATTCAAGCTCGCCGCCGCGGCGACGATTCGAATCACTGGCTCGGCGAAGGAATCGCCGGACAGGAAAGCCTGCTCATCGATCTTGACCCGTATCTTTACGCCGCGGACCCCATCATCTCCAAGAGCATCGCCCAGAGTGCGCGTGCTTATAGCGGTGACAACGCTCGCGCGCTTGGCGTCATTATCACCCCTGCCGAAGCGATTCCGTGGCACATCGCACACATGCGGAAGTGGTGTGAGGTCTGCGTGTGTGCTCCCGACTACGATCCCTTGCTCGAAGAGGTCGTCGGAGCATTCGATGCGACCCTTTATTCAAATGGCATCCCGTCGACCCTTGAAGGGAAGACAGATCTCCTGCTCTTTGGTGGAGGTGCCTTCCGAGTGCAGAGCGAGTTCTGGGAAGCGCTCGATCTTGCAGAACGCATGCTCTCCCCGGATGGCCGAGCGCATTTCGTCCTGCGGGGGAAGGGTGATGCAGACAATCTGCACGTCGTCTTCGAGGAGGAGATCCCGTGCGGCGAGCTTTTCGCTCACGAGTCCCTCGATGCATTCAAGTATACGGAAGACGCTGCGTCCTCCTTTCGGCGCCTCGGTCTGGAGCACGACCTCGGCATGGGGGAGTTCTGGAAACGACACCGTGATTTCTTTGGCAAGGATGTCCGCGACCTCGTCCTCTCGCGACTCTACGAAGAGGAGTTCCAGCATCTCTTCACTTCGAAAGACGAACAGTGGAGCACGGTGCTTACGGTCGTCGGCGCTTAGCGCCCGCCTTGCGGAGGAATGCTGCTGCTCTCGGCCCAGAGAACGTTGTCTCGCTATTGATGTTGGAAGGCTCATCCAGAGGTCTCCTCAACCTCTTAGGTCGCTACCGTTCCGCCGCTGCATATCTCTTCACAGAGATTTATCGTGCCAGGCTCGCTCGGAGTTGCGACGCTTACCGAGTTCGTCGTCGTAGAGGTGGACCTCTTTGGAGTCGACATGCAACTTCCCGCTCTCTTCCGCTCACTCGTTGTCGCTCTCGTGCTCCCGCTTTCCGCGTTTGCTGCGGATCCGCAGAATATCATCGTCGTTGTTGGTGATGGGATGGGTGTGCAGGCCCTTGGCCTGCATCAGCTTTACGCCGAGCGAGTGGCCAAGCAATCAACGCAGATTGAGCGAATGGAAGAGTCTGGAACGCTCGGGCTCGTCGCCGTTCACGCACCAACGACCCTCGTCAATGACTCCGCATGCTCTGCCACGCAGCTAGCGTCGGGTGCTGGATGCTCGCCTGAGACCCTGGGGCTCGATCTCGACGGAAACTCGATTCAGAATGTGGCGGAGCAAGCCGCTCAGTGCGGCAAGCGAATAGGGCTCGTGACGGACACTCGAGTGACACACGCGACCCCGGCAGCATTTTACTCCCATCGCATTGATCGAGACTCCGAGAACCACATCGCGGACGATCTTTTGTCGTCGAAGGTCGACGTGATCTTAGGCGGAGGATTGCGCCATTTTATTGATCGCGACGGCGAGTGGGACGGAGTGCCGTCGAAGTCGCGTCGAACGGACCGACGGGATCTCCTTGCGGCGGCGAAGGCGGCAGGATTTCGCACCGTTCATACGCGCCAGGCACTCGCCAATGAGAGCGCGGAAAAAGTAATCGGACTATTCGCGGACAACGGACTCGCCGACGGCGTAGCGATCGCGAATAAGCGCGCTGCAAAACGCGAACCGTCGTTACCGGAGCTCACGCAAGCGGCTCTCCGACTCCTGCCGCGAGGGGAGCGGGGAATGTTCTTGATGGTCGAAGCGGGCCAGATTGATTGGGCCGAACATGCGAATGACGCGGGTTGGTTGATCCAAGAGATGATCAAGTTCGATGCAACGTTGAAGGAGGTGCTCGATTTTCAGGATCGACATCCGCACACGTTGGTCATCGTGACCGCGGATCATTCGACCGGTGGGTTTGGGTTGAGCTACTCTGCATTCGATGTTCCGCCTCCGACGACTCTGCCAAGCGGTGCCCTGTTCGCGCCCGATTTCAATTTCGGTCGTGCATCGACGATTCGAAAATTACTCACGCAGGAGCGCACGTTGACACAGATTGTACGCGAGTTTGCCGATCTTCCACTGACCGAGCGAAAGCCAGAGTCGCTGCAGTCGCTTGTCGAACGTTACACCGCGTTTTCGTTGTCACGAGAATCTGCCGCGAGAGTGCTCGACGTTCGTCCCAATCGCTTTTATCGAGAAGGGCACGCCGATTTTGGTTTCAAGGAAGGCCCGCGTTGCGACGATCTCGACGCATTCTATCCGGAGCTTCCGAAATACGGACCGGGGCCACTCATCGCGAAGGCGCTTTCGGAGCAGCAGGGGGTCGTCTGGGCGACGGGGACCCATACCTCGGAACCAGTCCCGATCTTCGCAAGAGGTCCGGGACAGGAGCGGTTCAGAGGAATGATGCATATGCGTGAGGTTGGGAATGTTGTGAAGGGCCTCGTGGCCGACCACTGCAGCAATCGGTGAGCCTCCGCGCAACCTTTGAGCCTCAACCTCTCTGGGACAACAAGAGCGTCTCGATCAGGTTGACACCTGACAGTTTCTGCCATTAGATTCGTCGCTTGATTTAATCGCCGTGGAGTCAAGTATGCTCATTCGAAGTTCTAAGTTCCTTCCCCTGGGATTCGCAGCTGCGCTGCTCGCGTTGGTCGCATTTTCTGAAAACGCGAATGCCACCTCGTTCTCCATCGCGCAGGCCAGCATTGGTCCGAGTGGTCAGTTCTCCTACACCGGAGACTTCGAAATTGTGGTCGGATCGAGTTCCGCTTCATCCTATGCCTCCGCGGACTATCTCAGCGGGTCGTGGTTCTCGACCGAGGACACGGATTCCGCTTCTGGGTTTGAAAGTCTCGCGCAGCGGGTTTTTTCCCCATCGCTCGACCGGCTCATTGGGGGATTCTCATATAGCAGTAGCCAGGACTCTCGGATCTTTAGTCGGGCATATGCTTCCGCAGGGGATTCTTCAGAGTTGACCACTCCGACGAGCCTCTCGTTCGGATTGGGCTACACCGACGTTTTTATTGCCCTTCGTTTGACCACACCGGGGGTGCTGTCGTTTTCCGTCGACGCCTATCTCGACATTAGCGGCTACCGCGATGATACGCTGGAAGGCTGGGGAGCGTCCGCCTTTGCCACCGCTGAACTACGACACGGGAACGATTCGCTGGACATCAGCACCTTCGGGATCTCTGCCGATCAGTTGACCGCGCCCGGGCTGGGGGGAGTGGCAAATGGTGAGACTGTCTTCGAAACTCTCACGATCACGTTTGATGCCGCCGAACTCTTCCTCGAAAGCAACGGCTTGCCGGTTGACCTCATACTCTCGCTTTCTTCAAACACGTCTACGAGCGCGTTTGACGAAAGGGTTCCGACCAACGTGCCCGAGCCGATGACGCTAGCACTTCTCGGAATTGCCGGACTCTTCGGCCGTAAGCGATTCGGACAAAGGGTGTAGTGATCTACGACTCGGTATTTCGCGCCGAGTCTCCGCACCGTATTTTGTTGCATGCCCCCGCTCATCTGCCCGTCTCGCGCGGTATCCAAGTGTCACGTGCGGTGAGCTGCGCCCGATCGCTTGACGAAGACTAAGCGCGCACGAGTTCCACGAACCTGGTCCCGCGAGAGCGGGATACCGACGGATGCGCACGAGCCAACAGAGAGAATGCCATCGCATGCAAGCAATGAGTCACCGGGGCTTCGGAGGGGCTTCGGAACCGCGACCGAAGGATCACGGAGGCAGGTCGACAGTGAAGAACTCGCGGTTCGGTCTGTTACCAGAAACGTTCGAAGTGAATATTTCCGCCGGTCTTCTTTCGATACTCTCGGAATCCGAGCGGAGTAAGCTGATCAACCGCGGAGGTGATCATCTCGGGATTTCCACAGATTAACACCTGTGTCGTCTCCGGGTTCAGTTCGAACTTCGCCAGCTCTGCGAAACGCGCGGGCTCGAGAATCGGTTGAATCCGGCCTCTGCATCCCTGCCACGGAGAATCGCTCGGCTCCCGAGTCACGGTGGGGATGTAAGCAAACTTGGGGTCGGAAGCTGCGAGCGCCTTCAACTCATCAGCGTAGGCGAGGTCTTGGGAGAGGCGGCTGCAGTGAATCATCGCGAGATGATTCCATCGACCTTTGCCGTGGTACTGCCGAAGCATCGACATGAACGGCGCGAGTCCCGTGCCGGTGGCGATGAAGACAACGTTGCTCTCAGGGGGAACTGGCTCAAGCGTGAACTTCCCCTTCACCTTCGGGCCAATCCACACCCGGTCGCCAACTTTCTGAGAGCAGAGCTTCGGCGTGATCTCTCCGTCCGGAACGAGGACGATGAAGAACTCGTAGTAGCTTCCTGCATTCGGCGCGCTGGCGATGGAATACGGCCGACGGACGAATTTATACGTCGGGTCGCTCGCCGGATGCTCGTGGTCGCGACCCGGGGGCAACGCGATCTCGCCATACTGGCCTGGCTCGAAGGGAGTGATGATCCCAGAGTCCGGCGTAATGCGAAGGACATACAGCTCCTTCGTCAGCTCTTCGCAATGCGTTACCGTCGCATTACAAGTCTTTTCGTCCGATATCGAAGCTGCCAGTGGCTCGGTCAGGAGCGGCGTATCCAAAGTCTTCTCCACAACGGGTTCCATCTCTCGTCTACTTTTGCTCCCCCGCCTCTTCCGCGGTGGGGGAATTCAGGTTGATCGTTTGCGTTCCGGTTTTCGGATTGGTGTTGGTCGCCTTGAAGTTCGCGGGGGCGCCGTCGACCGAGTTGGTGCTCGAATCTGGAGCAACCTCTGTCCAGCCTTCTTCCTCCGCGCTACCGGTGGTCTCTTCCTCTTCAGGCGGAAGCAGTTCGGCCGGGACCTTTCCGTCGTAGATCAGGTTCAGGCGCGATTGATTGTGGCTCGACTGGATGAATGTGTAGAAGTCGAGCGAGCTTTCACGCCCAGCATCGATAGCATCGATCAAGCGACGTCTCGTTTCGATGCCATTTGTCGCGCGCAATCCAGCCTGGACCCAGAAGTCGGGAATGTAAGAGACGGGATCGAGGAAGCTGTCGACGACTCGGCCGATCAAATCGCGACCGTTGGAAGGTCCGAGGATCGGAAGAACGATGTAGGGTCCAGGGCCGATATCGTAATAGCCGAGCGCCGTGCCGAAGTCCTCTTCGTGATGTTGGATCCCCATCTCCTTGGCCACGTCGACGAGTCCGACGATTCCGACCGTTGTGTTGAGGAGGAAGCGCGCGGTGTGATCACCTGCTTGCTCGAACTTGAGTTGGACGAGATCGCTGACGAGGTAGCTCGGGGTTCCGAGGTTACGGAAGAAGTTGCCGATACCCCGCTTCACGAAGCTGGGGAAAACGTAATCATAACCGCGAGCGACGGGTTCCAGAACGTTCTGGTCAACGCGCTCGTTGAACCAATGAATCTTTCGGTTCACCGGCTCTGCCGGATCCCACACCTCGCGCTGGACAGCGCAGCCGGAAATGGAGAGTGACCCAAAAAAGAGGGCCGCGGCCATCAGGCAAGAGGTCGCTCGCGAGGAGCGGATCGAAGTTCGTGAGGTCATGAAGAATCACCGGGTTTTCGTTGAGGGATTTCTACAACTGATTGCGGTATTTGACAATTGATAGGGCTCATTGGCAGTGGCACACTGAACTCCGTTGGACGTTCTTCGACCTCGATTGCTTTCGGAGGGTCGAAGCTCCGCCAGTTCGGGCCCGTTTTCGGGTGTTACACGGCTGGTGGAGAGAAAATTTCGTTCGGCCGATACATCACAGGTCACTGGGATAGCGGAGTTTCCTATGTTCGATTTCAAAGAGATGAAGGTGTTCTTCCGAGGGAACTACGTTCCATATTCTGAAGCGCAACTCTCAATCGCCAACACCGGGTTTATTTACGGACTCGGCATTTTTACCGGGATGCGTGCGCACTATAATGAACAACAGAAAAAGTTGTTCGTGTTTCGCATCAAGGAGCATTTCGAACGCTTCCGAAATGCGTGCAAGCTCTGCCACTACGATCACTTCCTCGCCAGCTATGACGAGAAGAAGTTCGGAGAGATGATCCTCGGGCTCCTTCGTGAGAACAATCTCGCCGAAGACGCGTATATTCGGATCACGAATTTTTCGGATGAAGAGACCATCACGCCGAAGTTTCTCTACAAGGATTCGCTCTGCGCGTATCTCTATCCGCTCGGCAATTACATCTCGACGAGCGGCGTGAAGTGCATGGTGTCGAGCTGGGTGCGAGTAGAAGATAATGCGCTGCCCGCGCGCGCGAAGTTCACCGGTGCCTATATCAATACGGCGTTTGCCAAGACCGATGCGATTAAGCACGGCTATGACGATGCGATCTTCCTCGATTCAAGAGGACATGTCGTTGAGGGAAGTGCAGCGAATCTCTTCCTCGTGATGAATGGCCAGCTCATCACTCCGCCGGTGACAGACAATATCCTCGAAGGAATCACCAGAGGTTCGGTGATGGAGATCGCGCGGGACGAAGGAATTCCCGTCATCGAACGCACGATTGATCGCACCGAACTCTACAAGGCGGACGAGGCATTCCTATGTGGCACCGGAGTGCAAGTTGCACCGGTGACGCAGATCGATACTTACGCGGTCGGGAACGGCGCGGTGGGGCCGGTCGCGAAGAAGCTTCAGGCATTGTATTTCGATGTCGTGCGCGGCCGCGTCGATAAGTACCAACGGTGGCTGACGCAGGTGTAACGCCGATGCGGTGTCCCGACGATGATCATTCTCCGCTTTGACACAAAGGCGCATCGTCCGCGTTGAACTCTAACATCACATAGCCCACGCCCTGGAACGTGGTCTCAGGTGTGAGGCCTCGTTGTTGCAACGGCTGAAAGACCTGCGCGTAAACTGAATCGGTTGCGCGAAGGAGCATGAGCGGCGACGACTCGCCGCAAAAGATCCGAGCGAGGTCCGCTTTGTCTCGCCGGAGTATGCTGCCCTCGACCTGGAGATCGGCCGCGAGCTCGTGCGAGATCGTGACGATGCTCTCTGCGGTTCCCTCTGCGATCAGTATGTGCGGTCGCCGTTCACGCAGGATGTGTAAAATCTCTCTTGTATCTGTGGCGCCTACATCCGGCTTCGCCCACGCGGGATCGGTGGTCGGCTGGCATGACGAGTAAGCTCCCAGGGCCAGGACCCCGACGCCAAGAGCTCTCCGCGCGAACCGCCAACGGGCATCACGAGGAGCCGAAATCCAGATCGCAAAGACGCCGGTCAACCCCGCGAATGCCGGAGTGAGGTATCTTGGAACCGCACTTCGTTGCCCTCCGGCGAGTAAGTCCGCGGCGAGAAGCGTGATCGGCGCGAGTATGCCGAGCAAAAGGACAGGATGGAGCTGGCCTCGCCGAGCGCAGGCTCCGCAAGCCACGATCAAGATGAGCGCCACGAACAACGCGCCAATCGGAAACGCGCCGCCTCCCTCGACATGAATCGACCAGCGATCAAACGGAAGATCGACGAAGAACGACGTCATGCTCCAGACAAAGGCGAGCAGGAGGCGCCAGGTCTCGATCGGTGCCAGCGCAAAGTGAAACGGATCGGGCCGGCGTTGGAGGAGCTGGGCATACCAGGGCGCCGCGATTCCGCATGAGATGAGAGCGGCCAACAGCGCCGGGCGAAGTCGATGAAGCCGGATCGCGCCGAGGATCTGCGCCGCAACCACCAAAGCGTAGATGAGATGGGTGAGAAGTCCGAATGTCGTGAGCAGCGCGAACCATCCCCATGATCTGCGCGACCAGCCGGCGGAGAGGACGACCGCCGAAGAGAGAAAGCTCATGAGCGTCAGCAGCCCATACATGCGTATCTCTTGCGAATGATAGACCTGAAACGGAGAGACGGAGACGATGGCCGCCGCAATCATCCCGACGGGTTCAGAGGCGAATCGTTCACTCGCAACCCGTCGAGCGAAGGCGTATGCGGCGACGACGCCCAGCAGCGAGATGCAAATCGAGAACGCTCTTCCCGCGAGGAGTGATGGGCCCCAGATTCGATACCATCCATGAAGCAGGGCGTAGTAGAGGGGGAGGTGAGGGGTCTCGAAGGACGACTGGATCGTTGACGCGACCGAAGAGTGCGGACGAAAGCTGAGGAAGTCGCGCATTTGCGCTGCCGACTTTGGGCTTTCGCTCAGCTCCCGCTGCAGTCGGTTCTCAAATCCAACGGAGCTCCACCCACAGGCACGCAGATGTGAAAGCAGTTCGTCATGCCACGTGACGCGTGTGGTGACTCCCGCGATGCGGGCCCAGACCCCGAAAATGAGTGCCGAAGCGAGGACCGCGAGGACGAGCGCCCGCCCATAATCGAGCGGTTTGTCTCCGTTCACTTAACCTGGAACCTGACTGCCCTCACGCGACCCACTCGAGCACGTGCGGAGTCTCGGTAAACGGTTTTCAGTGTGTAGCGCCCCTTTTCCAGGTTTCGCACGGTCGCGTTCAGTCCTCTCGTGCTCACGCTTTTCGAAAAGCGTGACTTCGAGATCGTGTATGTAACCCGTCCTCCGGTCGGCGGCGCAACGACACCTTGGATTGTGGCTTTGCGGTTCGAGATACGAACTCTCGGGGCAGGAATGACGTAGGAGCTCGCGCATGCAGGATCCGCAAAGCATTCCGTCGCCGGGATGACCGGATCGACATTCGTGCCTGCTTCTGTCTCATTGGTCTCGGTCGAGACGGTTGTGATGATGTCGCCCACGCCGATGTAGACCTGTTCGGAGAGCTCTGTTGGGCCTGTCGTATCGAGCGGGGTTGTCTCGCCAGTCGTCGTGTTGCGCAACATGAGCGAATTCGTGCCGTTGACGATGAACTTGCTCCGTTGCGTTAACTCCGGACGGAGCTCACTTCCGAGCTGAACTCCGAACGACGTGAACACCACACGATCTCCGTCTGCATCAACAAACGGAAGCACGCTCCAGCGGTCGAGCTGTCGTCCGGACGAACTGATACTGACTCTCTCCGTGACTCCGGTGTTCAGATCTCGGCGAAAAATATCGGAGAGCGCATTTGAGTCGCCGGGAACCAGATTGGTGGAGGTTGCGTCGAAGAAAACATAGCGACCGTCATCGGAGATCGTGCCGTTTCCTTGTTCGCGGTTTCCCGCCACACCAGTTGACGAAACGCTCGCGAGCGCCAAGGTGTCTGCATCGTAGTCGTAGACGTAGACGCCAGAACTCGATGGGGCCTCAAGAGCTTGAATGAGCGGATTGCGGCGCCCGCTCACGCCTGGCGCGTATGGCAACGACCCGCTTCCTCCGACAGTAATCACGACTCGTGGCGGCGTGCTTGATGACGTCGTGGGGCGACAGTAGTAGGGGAGCGACGCAGTCTCGGTCTCCGAGACGATCATCCGATTCGTCTCCGTCAATCGATTCCAGATGAAGACTTTTATGAGGTTTCCGTCTTGCGCCTGGCCGGGCAGGAGATTTGTCGCGGTCGTTCCGTAGGTCACGAACTTGCCGTCGCTACTGATGCTCACGCAGGAGAACGCCGCCGGATTGCATCCCTCCAAATAACAGCTCTGGAGTGCATTGCCGCTTACTGGGCGGGTGATGAGGCGATTGGATGGAAGCGTGATCCGATCGAGGAGATAGAGATGGT
>JADYYL010000320.1 GCA_020853655.1 Deltaproteobacteria bacterium | reverse complement strand
GAGGTTCGCGCGCTGCTCGACGGTCACTTCTATCTGAAGTCGAGCCTGAGCCATGTTCAGCACTACCCGGCGATCGACCTGCTCTCCAGCAATAGCCGACTGATGCTCCAGCTTGTCGATGAGCGACATTTGCGCATCGCGGAACGATTGAAGCGGCTCTGGGCAATCTATGAGCAACATCGGGATCTGATTTCCCTCGGTGCCTACCGTCGGGGCAGCGATCCCGCGGTTGATGAGGCGATCCAAAAGCGTGAGATTCTTGCCCGGTTCTTGACCCAACGGCCTGAAGAGTCGGTCTCCCTGGAAGACACGCTTGCGCTGGCCGAGAAGGTGCTCGACGGCTGAGTTCCAGACCGGCGAAGGAACACGTTTCCTTCGTGTTCAGGTCATCGCTCCCTGATGGAGTTCATTCGGCTTTCAACGACGGCTGTGGCACGATACCTTCAGTTTTGTTCGATGAAGCTCGTTGAGCCCCTGAGCATCGGATAGTAGATATTCACCGGAGAGATTTTCTCGACCAGCGAATGGCACTGGCTGAGGTCTTCGAATTGCGTTGAAAGTGTTGGGATGAAGGACGGCGAGCACAAGGGTCGGTTCAAGTGGTTCGTGCTCGCGCTTTTGGTGCTTGGCGCTGCCGTTTGGATTTATCTTCCGACCTCCGCCCGTTCATTCCCTGATTTGAACGCTGGGGCGTATCAGGGCGAGTTGAGCGGGCTCGGCAAAGAGCCGCACAAGCCAGTCACCCTGTACCTCGAGCGCCTCCCCAATTCTCCCGTCGTCGTTCTCGTCGCGTTTGTCGAGGGATTCCGTCCACAAGCAGTCGCACTCGAAGGTATTCGTGAGAGTACCGCGCGATTTGCGCCGCTCCGCATCGAGGCAGGCGACCGGCAGCTCATGCTTTCCGGTGAATTGTCCCCCAAGGGTGCCAATGGAATCGTGCAAGCCAGCAAAGAGAAGCTCGGGTTCTGGCACGTTGCCCCCATCGCCAGCGATGAAGTTCAGGCGGGCGAGCTCTTGGACGATCAGTTTCGGGCTTGGCTTGCTCTCGAAGGGCGCCATCGACTCGCCAAACGGGAGTTACGCCTGAAGCAGGCAGAGCTTTCCGCGGAACAGGAGCGGAGAGCGAAGCTACAAGAGTTCGTCAATGACGAGCGACTGCTGAAAGAGCGGGCCGCCAAGCGCCGCGATGAGCTTTCGAAAGAGCTGCACTCCGCAGTTGAAGAACGGAAGGCGAGTTCCAAGATCATCGGAGAGCTCCTTGGGGAGTTGGATTTGCTTGGTCGAATTAGCCGCTCGGGGCAAGCAGTGAATCTTGCTCGCCGCGTCGCCCATCGAGAGAACCAATGGTATCAGGCCAACTGGGGAGAGGATGACAGTTCGGTTCCCGCGATCGATCCCTCCTCCGGAAGTCCGATCGATGCGGGTAAGCTCGAAGCGGCTTGGAAGCGGGCGACCGAAGTTCAAGCTCTACTCCGCGACCTGACGACTGAGCGTGCAAAAAATCGTGAACTGCAATTGCTCCTGCAACAGGGGGGCTCGCGTCAGGACGAAGAATCTGCAGCGCCGGCGGAAGAGGTCGGTGGAGGCACAACCGCTCCGCAGAAACGTTCTCTCTGGGAAAGGATATTTTGATCGAATGGATCCACTCGCCCCCCACATTGATCGCTGGGTAAACGCTCTCTTCTCTGTGTTTGCGACCGCGATCGCGCTGTGTCTGAGTGGCGCCGTGAAATCTGTCGATGCTCAATCGAAGGAAGCAAAAGAGATTGTTCTCGAACAACTCGTCTCTTCTGCATTTGTGCCCCAGAGCGTCTTTGTCTTTCGACAAGGAGATGGACTTCCTCTCAAGAAACTTCCAGCGCATTTCGTCGATCAAGGGACAGGCGAGGGGACTGATCGGAAGTTCCTCCTCGGGGCACCGTTGAATCTGGTCATCGGAGAGCCCGGCCGTGTGAACTACACGTTCTTTCTGAAGGGCAGCGATGCCAAGTTCGCCGCGACGCCGGTGAGGGATATAACGAAAGCTGAGTTACTCGAAGGCTCTCAATCTCCCGACGAATTGAAGAAGGAGATAGAGCAGTTCGAAGCATCGGAAGAGAAGATACGGCTGAGCTTGAAAGACGTTCAGCAAGAGCTTCAGGCGCTTCGCCGTCGGGCGTCTCAAGTCGCTGGAGTTGATGAGATTATCGATTTGAAGGTTGAACTGACGCGGCTGAAGGGTTTTGGCGAGCAGACAGAGGCGGAGCAGGAGCGCTTGAAGCGCCTTATCGATCTGGGGCGGAAGCGCAAGGATTCGGCCGGAATCGATGAGCGGCGGAGCGAGCTGACCACCCAACTTCAGGACACCGCGCAGCGCACCGCGATGGCGAGTCGACTGACCGCTCGAAAGCGCGAGGCGGCACGGCTGACCGTCGAGCGAAAGATCGCGCTCGTCCAAGAGATGTCTGCCTACAACCCCGAGCAGATAGCCCGAGAGGTTCTCGAACTCCGGAATCGCAACCGCGAGTTGGAGAAACAACTTGGCGCTGGAACCGAAGCGGCCACTGATTTTTAATAGAGCTCCCACCTCCGGTCGCGAAACGCCCGCCCTCAGTTTTGAGCGGCGCTCGACCGTCTGACGATCTCGCCCGTCTTGTCGTCCATTCTCTCCCGCCCGAAGTGAGAACGGAACCGGTGCCTCCGATGATTCTCGAATCAAGCTCTCCTCGTTGGGCTCGGTTCAAATAATAAACCCATTGCTCCGCATCGAATCACACCCCGTGCTCGAGTGACCCGGGTCGTATCTCGCTCAGCGACTTCCCGCTGCTTCCACGATTGTGGGTAACGCCAGCCGTCCCGTCCCGTTGCTTGGGCGGCTCCAACGATTGAGACCATTCTTCTGCTCAGACCAATTCGTGCGATCGAAACGCGGCTCCAAGGGTGTCGATAAGAGTGGGAGACGGGAAGGTGACGCGCTCGGATCTGAGTGTGCTAGGCCGCACCGTCGCGAAGCTGATGAATTGAGGCGAAGTCCATGAAGGACTTCGAGAAGGATCACGAGCGTCAGAGGAGCGTGGAACGGTATGGATGGAACCAGCGGTTGCGAGAGGTCGATGAGCGAAGCAGCGGTGCATGGAGCGGTTGTGCGGGAAACGGTATCTGCCGAGAACCAGGCTAACGAAGAGGTCGTGATCGTCGCGGCGAAGACTCGAGCGGTTGCAGCATTGGCGAGTCGAGATATGTCCCACGCGGTCAACGCAGAAGCTCGGCTTCTCAGGGATGATAGTTTGCTCGGCCCCCCGGCAGGGTTCCCGATTGAAGAAATTTCGAACTTCGTCTTCCCCTTTCATAGAGGGAGCTTCCACGAGGAGCGTTATCGCGAATCGCCGAGACTTCCGTGTCGGCACTCCACAGAGTATGTCGCCATACGCTCCAGGCGCGCCCTGATTGAACTCGCTCGCCCACTACTCGAGCGTTACCTTGATAACGAAGTGTCGCTCCAGGCAGCACTTGAGTTCTCGGAACGCGTGTCGATGCTCATTGGCCGTCCACCCTCGTTTGATCGTGAGCGCCGATATCACGAGGCGCTGCTCTATGCGCAACGGCACCTAGAAGTGAAAGTAGAAGATGCGGAGAGCATGGTGGCGTTGCTGTTTCTTCGTTCGCATGAGCTCTTCCCACGCGAACTTCAACCCAGTGGTCCAGCGTCGCTGTTCCTGGTTGTGAAGCGACGGGAGATTCGCGTAACCGCAGAGATGTTGTCACTCGCATGTGTGCCGTTGTGCTCCTTCTCCGGTGGTCTGTCGATCGACGACCGTCGCCTCGCAAGGGCCATTCGAGACTACGATCTTGTCCGCAACCGATTGCGATCTCGCCCAGCCGACTCGCAGCTTAGTATTCCGCGCAGTGATGTTCTGCGCAGTAATGTTCTGCGCAGTGATGTTCTGCGCAGTGATGTTCAGCGCATTAATGTTCCCCGGAGTATTGCTCAGCAAAGTATTCCTCAGCACAGAGTCCTTCACGATAAGGCGGGGGCACTCTCTGCCGCGGGAAAGTGTACGAACGGGAGCGAGGGTATCGAACAGGGGCATCGCGACCCGGCGTCATCGGTGCGGACGATGCACGATGCCATTGCCGCGAAGCGCGCGGAGCTCGTGCGTTGTACGGAGCGCGGCTTTTTCGACTGGTTGACGAGGAATGATCGGGATCGATCGAGGTGCTCCTCTGTCAGGAACACCGTTCTGCAGGCCGACGATACAGGCATGAGAGAGGGAGGGCCGCCGCACTCGCTTCTGGCGGCGAGGCGGTTGGTGTCGCTCATGTTGGCTCCTCGAACGACGCAACTGGGGGCAACTTCTTCCGCCGTATCAACCGACGCGGGCCTCGAACTCGCATGCCCTTCTCCGGCAGCTCTTCATACCATTCTTTTTCAGACAGCCATGGAAGATCTGTTCGATACGCCATTCGGCTATCTGCTTTGGCCCAGCGTTGCTGAAGCTCTCTTGCACTACCTGGACCAGCTCGGACTTGGTGGCATAGGCCCCAATTACTGGGAGAAGATCGAGGGGCTTTCCAGCGAGTTTCGAGAATTCATCAATGCTGAGTTCGCGATGTAAACATGTGTCGGATTGTCGTGTCGCGTGCCGATTTCGGAGGTCCCGATCGGTGGAGAACTTCTGTATCGTTTCGGAATTGGCACTCTGATGCGGTTCATTGTTTACGCGCCGTGTCGGCGGTTGTGACAATATCTCGCACTGCATCGAGAATAAAAGTGCGCCTCGAGAGCGTCTCTATGCGTGTGCGATGAGACCGGATAGAATGGCTGCTTTAACGCACAGATGCTCACGAATGCGTCCTCGGAGAGAGATATGAAATTTTCGAAACCGGTTTATCTCGTTGCCGCAAAGCGAACGGCGATCGGCAGCCTGCAGGGGATGCTTTCGACCGTCCCTTCCACCGAACTTGGCGCAAAGGTCATTGCGGGGGTCATTGCGGAGGCGAAGCTTGATCCGCAGCATGTCGACCAGGTGATACTCGGCTCCGTGCTTACCGCTGGGCAGGGGCAAGCACCGGCGCGGCAGGCGGCGCTCAAGGCGGGGCTTCCCGTTTCGACTCAGGCTTTCACCGTGAATAAGGTGTGTAGCTCCGGATTGAAGGCCGTTATCCTCGCCGCGAACGAGATCGAGCTTGGAGCTGCGAATATCGTGATCGCCGGTGGGATGGAGAACATGTCGCTTTCTCCCTACATCCTTCCTGCGTTGCGAAGCGGGGCACGGCTTGGAAACACGCAGGCGATCGATACGATGGTGAACGATGGGCTGTGGGATCCATACAATAATTATCACATGGGGAACGCTGCCGAGCTCTGCGCGAGGGAGATGAAGATCTCGCGCGAGGACCAGGATCGGTATGCGCTGGAGAGTTACGCACGCGCGAAGACTGCGATCGAGGCGGGTTGGTTCAAGAAAGAGATCGTCTCTGTGCCGGTGGGTTCGGGGAAAACCGCAACCGAATTTTCTGTCGATGAAGAGCCCGGAAAGTTGAAGGCAGAAAAGGTTCCTGAATTACGTCCCGTGTTCGATAAGAGCGGCACGGTCACCGCGGCGAACGCTTCTTCGATCAATGACGGTGCGGCGGCGATGATCGTTTGTTCTGAGGCCGCATTGAAGCAATACGGCTTGACGCCTCTCGCGAGAGTTGTTGCTCACGGTTGGAATTCGCGAGAGCCCGAGTGGTTTACGATGGCACCCGTCGGCGCGATGGAACGGCTCGTCCAGTTCGGGGGGACGACGATTGACGCACTCGATCTGGTTGAGCTGAATGAGGCCTTCGCCACTGTTGCCGTTGCGTGTCAGAGGGAACTGAAGATTGATTCGACGAAGCTGAACGTTTCTGGCGGCGCTGTTGCGCTCGGTCATCCTATCGGCGCTTCTGGCGCTCGGATTTTAACCACGCTTCTCTACAATCTAGAGCGGCTGACGTTGAAGCGCGGGGCCGTCGGGATCTGTAACGGTGGTGGCGAGGCCACAGCACTACTCGTCGAGCGAGTGTAACGCCGCGCCGATTGCGAACGATGCGCGGTGGCGACGGTGCTCTCAATTTCTATTTGTATCTCTCTATGATCGCACTGGAGGTGCGATCACAGAGCTGTTCCAATGTTGGCGACACCATAAATTGGATCAGCTCTAGGGAAGCTCTGATGAAGTCGATCTCGGCGCCATCCTTCGTTGCGGGAGATGCCTGCGGTGCTCTTGTATAAGATACAGTCCGCTCCTCGGCATTCCCGCGCCTCGTCTGGCAATCGACCTCAACTTCATCGGTGCTTCCCTAGGAGTTCGGCGACTTGCGGCCAGCGAGGCTCTTCGCTCCGGTGCGACAAGCATATCGCGCGATAGAGATGTTCACGAAAAGCGCCAACGCGAGCATGCCGGCCATGATCGAGAACGCGACGCCACGACCCACAATCTCCTGGAGCGTCGGAACAATGACAAAGAATGTGATGATGCCGGTGGGGATGGTCATCGAGAAGAGCAACACGATTCCGCTGAGCAGCAGAACAAGTGTGCCCACACCAACGGCGAGCTGGTTCGGGGATTCCCAGTCGAAAATGGCGAACCGAGCTCCAAGGCCAATGGCTAACCCGGTATACCCGATGCTCAGTGCGGTGCCGAATATCACGACATACAGAAGGTAATTCCACTCGGTCCCAATCGCGAGTGCGCCAGCACAGAGAAGAGAAACGAACATCGCTGTCGTGAGCGGGAGCCAGCAAAGAAGCTTCGCCCGCAACAGGTGCGATGCTTCGATCGGCGTCACCTGAAGAATCCAGAAAGAGCGACCCTCGAGACTCACTGAGGGGAAGACGATACGCGTGAGGATGGTGGTGAATATCAGGCCGGAGAAGAGGACGTTCAGGGTCGCAAGCGAGGCTTTCCAGGTCTGTAGAGCGATGAGTTCAAGCTGTAGCCCTAGCGACATGAAGTAGAAGACAGTGACGTAGACTGTCGCAATGCCGAGGTAAAGCGCGAGTTGGAGCGCTTGCGTTCGGTCTCGGATCAGACTTGTCAGATCCTTGAGCACCACGGCGCGGACCTGTTGGTCGCGATAGACGAAATCGACAATGCGCTCGAGTCCCCGCCGGACCGCGTCTCGTCGAAAGCGCACTCCGGGAGCGGATTCGTCGATGTGCTCGCTCACAAGTGACGCGGATCGAACGCGGAACATGAACAGATCGAAGACGAGGAACGATATCGCGGTGAGCCCGATGGCAGCCGAGAAGAGGAGAATCACCTTCTCATTCGTGTGAACGACCTGGGTGCCGATGAAGCTGGAGAGCACATCTGCAAGCCATCGCGACGGCGAGTAATAAGGACTGGGACTCCCATAGAGTCCGGCGAATGAGGCCAGGTATTGTGCTGCCTTGCCTTCCAGTCTCG
>JADYYL010000319.1 GCA_020853655.1 Deltaproteobacteria bacterium | reverse complement strand
CAAGCTCAACACATTGCGCGAGATCGCTTACGGAGCAGACGCTTCGGGCGAATAGCTGGGGGTCGAACTTGATTCCGGCATCCGGCGTGAACCCGGGTTGCGTGTTTTTGATTCGCCGCGCTCTTTGCAGAACTTTCCGATTGCTTTTTGAGGACCGGCCCGCCCGAGTTTACGGGAGGAGTTCTCGACGTCCTGCTCGCCACTCCTGAATCACCTCGATTGCTTGCGCCGTGTGCGGCAGGCGCAACAGGTGTGCGGCGATGAAATAGACGATCGCTCCAAGTGGGATCCCGATCAAGCACTCGAGTAATCGGGGCATGTTCAGGAGCATGAGGCCTTTCAGCAGCGCGAGCATGAACATCGAGGCGATGAAGCTCTTGATGATCGGGGGCATGATGTCTTCGAAGTAGCATTGAAGCCCGACGCGGGGCAGGAACGCGATCAGTGCGTAGAATGAGAAGAACGAGGAAAGGCTCGCCGCGAGAGCGATGCCCGAATGTCCGAACGAAAAGATGGCTAACCGCGCTTGGACTTCGGAGATCAGCCCGAAGAATCCGCCTCCCGCTATCGGACGGGTTGGCCCCATCAGCATCAGCGCGAACGCAATGTTCAACAAGATGGCCGCAATCGATACGATGCTCGGAATCGTCGAGTTTTTCTTTGCGAGAAACGCGCGAACGACGACGCTGTGAGCGCTGATTGTCCACAATCCAACGCTAAAGCAAGAGAGGGCGGCTGCCGTCTGCAGCGTGCTGTCCGCCCCGAAAGAGCCGCGCTCATACATCAGCGACGTGATGGGTTCGGCGAACCCGATCAGTGCAAATGCGGCAGGGACCGTCAGCACGGTAATCCAGGAGAGGAAGAGACACAGCTCTCGAGACATCTCCGCATCGTTCCCCCGAGACGCGAGCACGGAGAGACGGGGAAGCGCGGCCGTAGAGAGTGCGAGGGCGAACACGCCCAGCGGAAACTGGAACATTCGCTCTGCGTAGTAGAGCCAGGAAATACTTCCTTCCTCGAGCGTCGAAGCAAGGAAGCTGTTGATGAAGACGATCACCTGATAGAGCGACGAGCTGATGAGCGCGGGCAGAAAAAGGCGGAAGAGGCGACGCGATCCTTCCGACCCCCAGGGCATACCGAGGCGCAAGGGAAAACCCTTCGAGCGCATCTCCAATAACAGGAGCACGGTGGCAACGACACCACCGAAGACGACTCCTGCAGCAAGAGAGAACACGGGCCGGACGAAGAGGTGCCCACCGAGAAGGATCGATCCGATCATCGCGATGTTCAATAAGATTGAGGGAAGGCTGGGGAGCGCAAACGAACCAAGCGCATTGAGCCCACTCGCGGCGAGCGCGATGATACTGACGAGAACCGCGTAGGGGAGCATCACGATGAGAAGCGAGGATGCGAGTTCGCTTTTCTCTGAACCAACGCCGAACCCGGGGGCCATGAAATTGACCACCGTATCGGCATAGTAAAACCCCGCGAGAGTCAGTGGCAGGGTGATCAACAGCGTGAGCGCAAGGGCGGACCCCCATGTTTTCCGCGCAGCCTCTTGCGATCGATGGAGCTCGTCCGTAAAGACCGGCACGAATGCGGTCGCGAGTGAGCCTTCGGCGACAACCCGACGAAGAAAGTTCGGAATGCGAAACGCGACAAAGAAGGCATCAGAAACGAGGCTTGCCCCGAAAGACGACGCGATCACCATATCGCGAAGCATTCCGAGAATGCGACTGGCGAGGGTCATCGCTCCGACGATGCCGGTTGCCTTCGCTACGCTCCGTGACTCAAGGTTCTGTGACGTCGTTCGATCCAATCGTGAATCCCACTTTCATTGCGCTTCCGATTTGAAACAACTCCGGAGCAAATTGTCTCGCAATACGTCTCCGAAAGACTTGAGTAGCGACTCGAAGCCTCGCGAGGACAAACTCCAGCACATCCTGTTCTCCAGCCCAGACCGCAAACCGCGTCGCAATGCATGCCCACGAGGAGAGCGATAGTCGGGGAGAATCCCATGGACTACGCAGGTTTGGCACTCCCCATACGGGAAATTCCCGAGGGATTCCAGTATGAAAAACTGATTTACGGCAGAAGATCCATGGGTTATCATGAACGACGGAAAAAGTTCGGGTCATGAGCAATCGGAACCTCGCCGGGATCGAACTCGGTGGGTGCCGACCCCGTGTCCTATTGAAATCGCGTCTTGTATTACGACCCAAACCTTGCGGTTTGCTGCTGTGTAGGTTTCTTCGTCGTTCGGGGTATACTCCGGTCGGCAAGTTGGGTGGGATGGGAGCGCTGACCGCGCTCGCACCTGCACGTTTGATCGCCGCTCCCAATCGGGGCGGGAAGTAGGTTGAACTGCTGGTTGAGTTGCTGCTTGTCAGGCCGCGTTGATGTTCGATGCGGTGCGTGATACCCTCCCGCGTCGATATCTCTGAGTTTTTTCGGGTGAAACCGAAGGAACGAATTACATCGCATTTTCTCACCTCTTGGTGACGCCGTCAGAAGCTTTTTTATGAAAGCTTCGTGAGCGGCGCTGGAGTGAAGGGGCGGGCGAAGTTCGAAAGCGGAAAAGCGCTTCGAAGTTTTCGTTCAAACGTTCACGCGGTGAGAAAGTTAGGAACAACCAAGAATCTGAAGAACAATCGTGGAACCGACATCGCAATCATTCGCTACCGGTGCAGCTGCTCCGGACGACCGTAAAGACGACCGCAAGAAACGTTCGAAAAACGACGGGGATAAGCCCGGGAATCGCCACGCGACTCCGCGCCCCAGGTCCAATTCACCAAAGACGATCGAACCAATCGATACCGCTGCTTTCGAGCCGCGCGAGAAGGTCGAAGTCAACGTTCGCACCCTGCTAGAAGCGGGCGTGCATTTCGGACACCAGACGGCTCGCTGGAATCCAGCGATGGCCCCATTCATCTACGGTGTTCGTAACGGCATTCACATCATCAGCCTTCCACGCACTGTGCAGTGCTGGAATCGTGCGCGTCAGGCCGTCGTTGATATCGTGGCTCAAGGCGGGAACGTCCTCTTCGTGGGCACGAAGAAACAGGCTCAAGAAGCTGTTCAAATGGAAGCGTCTCGTTGTGGCGCGTATTTCGTTTCCAAGCGTTGGCTCGGCGGAATGCTCACAAACTTCTCGACGATTCGACGCAGCATCGATCGAATGAAGAAGCTGGAAGAGACTCTCGCGATCGAAGAGGAGTCGATAAAGACCGGCGGGCAGACGAAATTTACGAAGAAAGAGCGGTTGAACTACTCGCGAGAGATCGAGAAGTTGAACTTCTCGCTCGGTGGTATCCGCGAGATGACCGCGCTTCCTCAACTCTTGTTTGTCATCGACGTGAAGCGTGAAGACATCGCCGTCAAGGAAGCTCGTCGTTTGGACATTCCGGTGGTCGCGCTGGTTGATACGAACTGCGATCCGAAAAGCATCACCTACGCGATTCCATCGAACGACGACGGAAGTCGCGCAGTTCGGTTGTTCGCTCGCGCCATTGGCGAGGCGATCGCTGACGGCAAGAAGAAATACGAAGAGAATGTGCGCGCGGGAAAGATCGCGAATGCGACGCCGCGGGGACGGGACGACAATAAGCGTTCCGCCTCGAACTCGGGAGCTGTCTCAGCTGCTCCGGTTGTTGCCCCAGTGGTTGCTCCTGTTGCGGTGGCTCCGGAAGCGCCTGCACAGAGTGCCGCAGAGACGGCGCCTGCGTCCGACGCTGCAGCAACAGCGACCGCCGACAAGTAAACCCGTCCAATCGATCGGACGCGTTTCCTCCCTACACGCGCCGGGCGAAATTGCCCGCGCGGTGACGTGTATTCCGTAGCGCAGTCGAGCAGATCTTTTCGCGGCGGCACGAGCCGGAACGCGAGGAATACTAGTAAAAAGTTTTATTGATGAAGGAGAGATGGTCGTATGGCTGACATTACCGCACAACTCGTAAAAGAGCTCCGCGAGCGCACTGGCGTCGGGATGATGGATTGCAAGAACGCCCTCGAGGAAACGAAGGGCGATATGGACGCCGCGATCGAGAACCTTCGCAAGAAGGGGCTCAAGACCCTCGGAAAGCGAATGGACCGCGAAGCGAAGGAAGGTCTGATTTATTCTTACCTTCACCCGAACTCCCGTGTTGGTGTGCTCGTCGAACTGAACTGCGAGACGGACTTTGTGGCTCGTGGCGACGATTTCCGTGAGACGGCAAAGGGCATCGCCATGCACGTCGCTTGGGCGAATCCTCGATTCCTCGACCGCGAGCAAGTTCCGGCGGCCACGATTGAAAGCGAGACCGCTCTTTTCCGATCGCAACTCACGCCGCAACAGGAGAAGGTTGCCGACAAGATCGTCTCTGCGAAGCTCGAGAAGTTTTTCGAAGACAACTGCCTCGTCGAGCAGGTCGACATGCGGGATGGCGCCGGCAAGAAGATCGGCGATCTCGTGACCGGTCTCGCAGGTAGGACCGGTGAGCGAATCATCCTTCGCCGCTTTAAGCGGTTCGAGCTGGGAGAATCTCTCTCCTAGTGAGGCGATCTCGGTGCCATACTTGGCGGCGGGAGATACCTTTGGTGAGTAATACGCTCCGCCCCTCGGTATTCCCGCGCCTCGTCGTGCACTCGACCCTCTGAAAGCACGGATGTCGTTCGAACGCGGCGTTTTGAGCGATCATCGATGAGAGGAGCCCCCATTTCAAGGTGGTGTTTCTCTTTCTCCCGTTTGCTGCCTCCGTTTGCCCCCGACCTCTTCAGGGCGTCATATTGGTTCGGATTCGAACCGTACCTTCATGCTTTGCGCTCAGCCCAAATCAGGCGTAAATGACGGTCTCCACGGGTGGCGTATGCGGGTGTTTCTTCGGTTTCAGCGATCAGGAGTGTCGTGAGCTACAAGCGAATTTTATTGAAAATGAGCGGCGAGGCCCTCGCGGGGCAGCGCGGCATCGGTATCGAGCCGGAGATTATCACGCGCTTCGCGCGCGAGATCAAAGAGGTTCACGAACAGAAGATTGAAATCGGTATCGTCTTAGGCGGCGGAAACATGTTTCGCGGCGTCCAAGCGAGTGTGCAAGGTATTGATCGCGTCTCAGCCGACTACATGGGGATGCTGGCGACGGT
>JADYYL010000318.1 GCA_020853655.1 Deltaproteobacteria bacterium | reverse complement strand
GCTGGCGATGATTCGATCAGGTGTGAGTGCCTACATCGCTCAGCTGAAGTACGAAGGAGACGGTGCCGGTCGACTTCACCCACGCAGGGATCCAGTGTGGTGTGCTGAGCGTTTTGGGCAATCTGTCACGTTCCTTCCCGATGGGCGCATGGTGCTTGTCGGAGGGGAGCATGAGGATTCCTCCGATCTGGATTTTTGCATCTACAACGACGTCTGGGTTTTCGATCCCTCCGGCGTTATTCAGATTTACGGATATCCCAAGGAAGTTTTTCCACCGACAGATTTTCACTCCGCGACTCTCGTTGGTGACCAGTTGTACCTGGTCGGCTCGCTTGGTTACTGGGGGTCGCGGGTTTATGGAGAGACACAAGTATCTCGGCTCGATACGAAGACGTTTCGGATCGAATCCCTCAAGACTTCCGGGCAACTTCCTGGGTGGATCTACGGACATGAGGCGCGGCTGATTGGGTCTGATCAGCTTGAAGTGTTCGGCGGGACCGTCGTGACTAGAGGGGCCGCCTCTGACGAATATTCGGAGAACACGGATACCTTTACGCTCAATGTGGAGACGCTTGAATGGCGCCGCGCAGCTTAGCGGTGGGATGAACTTGGAATCTGCTTACGATGGCGACTGAAATTTCGACAGCTAGGAAAAAGCTATGATGAACTCACATACTGCCCGTGCATGGCCTGTCCACTCGTCGTTGTTCCTGATCGCTTTGATATTTCCCGGCGCGTCCTGCGCTCAGACCACGGGGACGGGAGTCGAAGGGCACGTCTACTCGCGGCGAACCCTCCGGCCTCTCAAGAACGTTTCCGTTCAGTTCGTTGGAAAGTCGAGTGGCTGTACGGTTATGTCGACCACCTTCGTGACTGAGAACAATACCGGCTACTACATTCTGGACGTCCCGGCGCCGAACAACGATTTGTGCGACAACCGAGACAACTCTGTGGTCGCTTTGTGTCGCACCCGTAAGAAGTCGGTCAGCACTTCTGCTCCGCTCTATGCGGACATGCAGGTGCAGGTTTATCGGCGAGACCTTTACATCGATCTCCCACGCGGTGAGGAGAAGTGTCTTCCGCCAGAATGAACATGAAGGACGCTCGCATGCCGCGCTAATCGAGCGTTCCCGCCGCGTCATAGAGCGCTCGGAATACAACACGGAGATTCGAGGCGAGCGTTTGATTGTTGATTTGAAAGGCAATGATCGGCGTTTCTCGGGTAAGTATCAAGACGACGAAGTCGCCGAGCACCCAGATGCTGCTCTCAAAGTTGAATTCATTGCCGAGGACTCGGACCTCGCGGCGGACGACCTTGTTCTTCAGAGCGCGCTCCACCTGCGAACGGTTGGAGAGCAGGCGCCCGGCGATTTTGTTGTCGTCATGCATCACCTTCCAGGCTTTCCCTATCCATTCTCCAAACTCGGACACAAACGTGTGGTCCTGGAAGCCCCAGGTCGATCGATCTCGTTCGAGAATGCTTTCCGTCCAGCGCGGGAGGTTCGCGAACAAGAATCGCTCGACGCGATCTTTTCCCTCAAAGAATTCAATCTTCGGGACCTGGTAGCTTTTCGAACGGTGGATTTTCTTGAGCTCCGCGGCAAGACGGCTTGCCGCGTGTTTCCTCAGCGCGAGTGCGCGTTCCTCCTCCTCGATGGACCGGACGAGATCGTCGGGATTGTCGACGCGGAACCAAAACGTCCCCTTCACCTCCTCGCGCCGGAGGAGCCGTCGCTCCTCGAGCACATTGAGCACGGAATACACCGTGCTTCGCGGAAGTTTGAGCCGCTTCGAGAGAGTATGCGCAGTGAGTCGCCCACTCTCGACGAGCGACAAGTAGATCTGAGCTTCGTTGCGCGACAGTCCTGCCGCTTCTAGCGCTTCTGATTGCATCAGTCGTCGGAGTTTGTTCGACAGTAAAGACTATCGACATTTCAGCAGGTTATCTCAAGGAGAAGTTTGTTGATTCTCGCGGTGGCAGGACATGCCCATTCGAAAGGGAGAGGCTCTTCGGATGATGTACCCATTACGCCTCACTATTCTTGCCGTTTTTCTCCTCTGCTTTTCCCTCCGCGCGGAGGGAGAGGATCCGGTGCGATTAAAGATCGGAGCAACCCTTCCGCTCACCGGCCGACTTGCCGAGGCCGGAGAGGACATACGCCGGGGGCTCGAACTCGCAGCCGAGGACCTCTCCAGGTCGCGATTCCCTGTGACGCTGGTCTACGAAGACAACCGTCACGAAGGTCGCGCAGCCGCAGCGGCAGCCCAGAAGCTGATTACCGAACACCAGGTCGACGTGCTCATCAGCCTCTGGGACATAGCCGACGTCGTCGCGCCTATTGCCGAGCGTGCCGGGATTCCGCATCTCTCGATCCGAGCGGATCGATCGGTCTCGGAGACATACACACTGACGATGACCTTCGAGAGCACAATCCAGTCATACGCTCGAGAAATCGTGCGGCTCGTGCAGCTCAAGGGAGCAAAGTCGATCAGCGTCATCACGGAGAACGCACGCGGATGGCTGCTTATCAACGAGGCTATTCAACGCGAGGCTGCCTCCTTCGCGATCGAGTTCCGTGGCGAGGAGATCCTGGCGGGAGAGGATTCGGCTCCAGCTTCGAGCATTGCTCGAATCGTCTCGCATCGCCCGGACTATGTGATCGTGCTCGCGAACCGTCCGCTCATTGAAACGCTCGTGACGAAGTTGCTCTCCCAGTTCCCGAATCAGAGTTTCACCGGATACTTCGAAGCGCTCCCGAGTCCGAGGATCGTTGAGGGTAAGCCATTCGTTGCGTTCTTCGAGGCAGCGGATTGGTTCCATCGCAAGTTCCGAGCACGCTACGGAGCGGATTTCGTCATCCGCGCGCCCCAAGCCTACGATCTGCTGCAGCTCTTGGCGCTTGCCCAGGCCACTGAG
>JADYYL010000317.1 GCA_020853655.1 Deltaproteobacteria bacterium | reverse complement strand
TACCCAGGCGATGACCATGTTCGTGAAGAGCGTGCAAAGCTCCGTCCACGAAGTCGTGAAACTTGACGAACCGCTTGGCGGCGTTTCGAGCCCCGCGTATCGCGATTCGTTACGGAAAAAGATCGTCCTTGGAACGTATTTCGATCTGCTTCAAGCGACGGAGCCGATGCTTGAGCGATTGACAGCTGACTCGGCTCGAACAGCCGAAGAGATCGAGTTTGATGCTGGATTCAGAACCGTTGTCGCGTCCCTCCTTCGGCCGGAGGACGCGACCTTGGCATACGAGCGTCAGTCCTTGGCCACGGCCCAGTGGGGACAGTTCGAGCAATCGCTCGGCTGGTTTGGCAAACTGCTTCGCTTTAAGGCGGGGAGCCTCACGCCGGAGGACACAACAAAGTTCGAAGAGGAGAATCACACCCGCTTCGGCAAGTTTCTTTCCGGGCTCACCACCTTCGCCACGATTCTGAGCGTCGGTGTCATTGGTTTCCTTATTTACTCCTTTCGGTTTTTCACGGGTCGAAGTCGCTTTGCGTTGGATCCACCGAGCATGTCACCCAATTTCTGCTTGGAGATATTCTGTCTGTACCTCTTAGCGATGCTAGGGCTTTCCTTTGTTTTTCGGCTCGCGGCGGGAATGCGCACTGAGATTGTGGAGCGCTTGGGTGGACCCGGGATGCTGATGCTCAACTGCATCGGAATCCTCTCAACGGTGCTCATCGTCTTCTGGCCTCGCCTCTGGGGAGTATCGGTTCGTTCGACGTTCTCGACCATCGGACTCACCTTCGGAGGGGTCGGACGATTTTTTGGGAACCTCGTCATCGGACCGACCTTCTACATCTCCGCGTGGATACCGCTGCTCGCAGTGCTCATCGTGTACTCGATTATCATTCAGTGGTTCGGAATCGATATGTCCAAGGGCGCTCACCCGGTGATTCCAATCTTGCTTTCATCGGAAGACAAAGAGGCGCGATTCTTCATCATCTTCCTTGCCGTCGTCGTCGCTCCGTTTGTCGAAGAGATTATGTTTCGTGGCGCTTTCTACTCGTGGCTCCGGAGCCGGATGGGACGGCTGAGCTCAATGCTTGTCTGTTCGATCGTGTTTGCGTCCATCCATCCGCAGGGATTGCTCGGCTTGGTTCCCCTCACCTGCGTCAGCATGGTCCTGTGCATGCTCCGAGAATGGCGGCAGAGTCTCGTGGCACCAATGCTTGCTCATGCGTGCTTTAACGCAGGAACGTTGAGCATGGTGTTTCTCATGTTCGGGGACTAGGGAACGTTCCCATCCTGGGGACTTATTCAGCCGCTCCAATCACGACAAGCGCTCGAGCAGGCGTGTGAGAAATTCTGCGCGGGCATTCGGGAGTAGGCGATTCTTGGTGGCAGGCGGCAGATGGGTCATCAGGCGTTTCAGCCCTTCGACTCGATATCGAATATCTTTGTTTCGCCAACGTAGTCGCGCGTCTTCTCAGGATCGAGCGCCCGCAGTTTAGAGAGAATCTCCTTCATCGCTCCGCATTGAGCGCGAATCACGCTCATCGCCTCGATCGATTCCCGCGTGACGGCATCCAACGAGGCATCTTGCGCCGCGAAATACTTCTCCAAAATGTAGAGATTCAAGAAGAGCGTCGTGAGCGGCTGCCCCAAGTTGTGTGCCGCTGCTCCGGCCATACGAGCCGCGACCATCTCTCGCTCGTTCTGCAGCAACATCGCCTGTGCTTTGTGAAGCTCTTGGTTTGACCGCTCAAGTTCGCGGCTCCGCTCTCGGAGCGACATGTTGAGGGACCGAACACGAAGCAACGCTTCCACACGGGCCTGCAGCTCTCGATAGTGAAAGGGCTTGGTGACATAGTCGTCCGCTCCCTGCGCGAGCCCCGCGACTCGATTATCAACCTGATCGAGTGCGGTAAGAAGAAGCACGGGCACGTAGGGATCCGTTACGGCCTCTCGAAACCAGGCAAGAAACTCCATGCCCGTCATTTTTGGCATCATGATGTCCATCACGATGACATCGGGGAGCTGAACGAGGCAGATCTCCTGCGCCTCCGCACCGTCGCCAGCCTCGACCACGTTGTAACCCGCGGCGGTCATCGTCGATGAAATGAGAGCCCTCGCATCGGGGTCATCGTCGCAAACCAAGACGCGCGCTTGAGACGTGTCCGGTGCGTTCATGACGAGGCCTGTTGGCAGAAGAAGATGAGTGACGCGACGCTAAAAACGAAGGTGGGAGTTCGCGGGGTTTCCACTCTACTGAATGTCGAGGCCGCCATACGAAAATAAGCTACGTGACAACGAAGGGTCCTCAAGCAGTGCCCGGACCAACATATCCCGAGCCTTCGGGGGAAGGACCTCGCCGACACGGATGAAGTAGCACCAAGCAGCAGCGTCCACGACAGCTTCGGCTGCATGGAGAAGCTCTTCTTCGCCGACCACACTGGATTCAATGTTCATAGCGTTCCAAGTTTGATGGAGAGAGAGAGAGTGTACCATGTCCGAAGTAGCATAGGCTATTGGGGTGTACTACCCCCAAAATGCGGTCCCCTTTCCGGTGACCAGCGGCCGTCATACTTCGCATGATTCTCGCAGGGACGACAGGTCAAACGAGTTGCGTTATAAAGGTCTTCAGATTGCCTCGGGCTCGATTTCGCTCGAGAATCTCTTTGCGCCGCCGAAATCGCTCAGAGCTTGACGGCTGACGCAAGACTGCTCACAGAACACCGCTCAAGGGTATCGCAGCTATGAAAACTCGCGAAGAGGCACACGACCTTCTTAAAAAATACACTGAGACCGATAGTTTGCGGAAACACGCCTACGCGGTCGAGGCCGCGCTCTCCCACTATGCGAAGCAACTCGGAGAGGACGATACGCTTTGGAGCGTCACAGGCCTCCTGCACGACTTTGACTACGAGAAGTATCCCACCGCAGAGCCTGGTGGTCATCCGTATGTCGGCTGCCAGATATTGCGAGACGAAGGGTATCCCGAGGAGATGATTGAGGCGATCATGGGGCACGCTCATTATACTGGCGTCCCACGCACGACGACGTTGGCGAAGTATCTCTTCGCCTGCGACGAACTCAGCGGTCTTGTTACGGCAAGCGTCCTAGTCAGACCGGATAAATCCATCCACCAGCTCGAAGTGAGTTCGGTAAAGAAGAAATTGAAGGATAAGGCCTTCGCCCGCGGCGTGAATCGAGAGGATGTGCGAATGGGGGCCGAGGAGATCCAGCTCGACTTAGATACCCATATCGGGAACGTCATCGCCGCTCTCCGCGCGCGGTCTGATCTCCTTGGGCTGTCTGGGGTCTAATCACGGGACCTCTCCCCCAGGATCGAGTCGCGTTCACTCGTCGGATGGTGAAGGAGACGTCCCCCGAACGCCTTTTCCAATTTGCGCAACCTTGCGGGCGCGTGAAGACACGACCAGCGATTCTCGAGCGGCCTTCCTTCTCTCCGAGATAGTCTGGTCAGGCTTTTTCACACCCTTGCTCGGGAAGTACCTCCCGCGCACCCCAAACTCACACGTTCTCGTGAGTGACATTCTTTGTTCGCCGGCGCCAAATGTTGCCACCATTCCGTGGCGACTGGATTCCTCGCGGTTGTAACCCCCCTAAATCGCTCCGCTATTCTCGGCCATCATGAAAACCCTGAAATCAACCGATGGCACTAGCATTGCTTGAGACTCTGCTCGAGTAGTGACGTCGACTCTGCGCGACACAGGCAAAGTCTGTTCGAGGCGGTTCGTTGACGAGTGGATTGGAAGGACCGAATCCTGGCGTTCCCAAGAGACCTTACCGTATGAATCATGCCCTCGTGTCGCTCTCAGTGCGCTCGACGATCTCCTCGAGCGATTCAGACACCATCCGCGTCGCAGCCTCTCAGAGGGAAGCCTCTCGTAGGACGAGGTCCGATGAAGGAGGCTTCACCCTGATCGAACTACTCATTGTCGTGGCGATCATTGGCGTTCTCGCCGGCATCGGGTTCTCAAGTCTCATCTACGCACGGACCCGGAGCTACAACACGCAAGCAAAGACCGATCTTCGCAACGCTGTCGTGAGTCAGGAGTCATATTTCGTCGGCGCTTCTGCGTATATCACGTGTGCCAATCAAGCCGCCTGCCAAGCCGCGCTTCCAGGATTTGTCGGAACCGCGGGAGTAGAGATTGCGTTCACGACAGACGCGCCAAACCACTTCGTCGGCACCGCTACCCATCCACGTGGCGACGCTGCCTTTGAGTTCGACAACGCAACCGGCACTCTCCTTGAAGTGCCAATCCCATAGCGGGCGCAGGCTCGCCTCCCAACTGAACAACTCCAGGGAGTCGATCAGACACCCTTGATTGAATGATTGAATCGAGCATTGAGGACCTCGTCTTTCAGACGTGGTTCTTTCACTGCTTGATTGTCTGCTGGTAGTTCTTCACAACACGCTCTTGCTTTCAGAGCTTGACGTCCGGCGGCAGGGAGAACAGCCCCTGAATCGTATCCGCTTCGAATCCGATTATGTGTGGAACGAGCACTTTCGGAAGGATACGGACTTCGAACAACTCCTCAATTCCCTTGGTGAACTCGATCATCCCGACGAGCTGTCCGCTGGTAATATCAACGATGGCGATTCCGCATTTGAGGGCGGGATACATTCCCTCGATTGGAAGACCTCCGAAGACATTTGTTTCCCGCATCTGACTCATACCGATGAAAGCGAAACGGTCATAGAATTCGAGTCCGCGGAGGTACGCGGGCAACCGTATGACAGTCTCTCGAACTCCAGATTTCGGATCGACCATCTGCAGCTCACCGAAGCCAGATTCGAGGACCCACAATCGCCCCGCGTGAATCCGCGGCGAATGAGGCATACATAAACCTCGACACATCACCTCCCCCGACGTCGTATCGATGAGCACGCCACCGGTGCGCTTTTTCTCTCGCCACCCACCGGCCGAGTTTGTCTCGCCGAGCGCGGACAAGAAGCGAATGTTTCCATTCTGCACGGCCATACCGTTCAGATGGCACCGATCCTCCGCCACAATCTCCGTCACGAACCTTGGCTTCCAGATTGGTTCGAAGCTGTAGCGATCGGAGGGCCGCGCGAGGCACGAGAATCGCGTGTTGATAAAGACGCAGTCGTTGCCGACGAGCGTGATCTCGTGTCCCGCGACGTCTCCCGTCACGAAGGAGCGACGAGGCACATACGTGAGATCGTGCGGCTGTCGCTCACCTTTCTCGTCCCATACATCGCGGACGGTTGAGAACATCCAGATCTGCGTCTTCGTCACCATCGCCATCCGATCAGGCTCGACCCACAGCCCCGTTGGGCGTTCGAAGATCCGCATCAACATGGACAGTCGATTCTCTTTCGGACTAAAGACGAGCACTCGCTGCGCTTGGTAAGTCGTGACGATGAGTGACATGTCGTGAGTGCGAAGGAACTCTGGAATAGGGCCAACATGGTGGAACCCCACGGCAGGTTCGCGCGAGTCGTTCTCAGCTTCCGACATCGGCGCTTCCTGTTCGCTCATACGTCTCCGTTGATGACTCGCCCGAGGCCGCTAATAACACCGTCGCTGACGATGGCGCAGGTGCTCGTCTGAGCGCAGGTCGAGGCGCAGTCAAATGCGGTAGACTCAGCGAGCTCGAAGGTACCCATCGCACTATCTGGGGCATAAATGGCGCTGATCTCCTGATCGCCACGGCAATCAGACGGCCGCAGCGCGATCGCACGCGCTTCTCGGTGAGAGGTTCCGATTCGGAGTTGATACGTTCTCCCCGCTTCGAGCGGCCCGCGACCAGCCCAGTAAACGCTCGCGGTCAGCTTCGTCCCAGACAGAGGAGGCACGTCCCCATCGCGAGAGAGCAGGTCCCCCCGCCCTACGCCGTTGCCGATCGCGTCAATGGGAACGAGAACGAGTCCCACCGCCTCACCCGCGACGCGTCTTTCACCTCCATCAGCGAAATCTTCAAGCTGCATCCGGCGACCATGAGGATGGACAACAACCGTATCGCCGACGGCGAGCGCGCCCGCCGCGATCGTACCCGCGACAATCGAGCGTTCCTGTATCTTGTGGACGGATTGCACGAACATGCGGAACGGCGCCGACTCAATAGATGGAGCGGCCTTCGTTGCGAGCAGTGTTTCGCGAAGCGTGGCTCCATCAAACCACGGCATGCGCTGCGTATGCGCAACGACATTCTCGCCATCGACCGCGCTGACCGGAAGAATCGAATCGACGGGAAGTCCGAACTCAGCGGCGACATGCCGAAGTCGATCCGCGCACAAGCCAAAGGCGTGCTCTTCGTAACGCGCCAGGTCCATCTTGTTGACCGCCCACACGGCATGAGGCAGGCCAAGAATCGATAACAACGCGAGCTGTCGCCTGAGGTCGTCGGTCACCCCGGCGAGAACGTCCACCACGACGAGCACGCAGTCGGCGTGACTAAGACCAGTGGCGAGATTGCGAATGAACTCAGGGTGTCCAGGACCATCCAGGAAGATCACCTCGGTGTCGCCGTCACGGTAGATCGCCCTCGCCGTGTCGATGGTAATTCCGAAGCGACGCTCGTCCCGCAGCGCGTCGAGCATGTGGGCGTACTCGAAAGCCTTTCCTTCAGCGGCAAAGCGTTCGCGAAGGGCCTGGATCTTGTCGGCGGGGTAGGCGCCAGTATCGTGAAGCAGCCTTCCGACGACGGAGCTCTTCCCGTGATCGACATGTCCTGCGAGTGCGATTGAGATTCGTTGGCGCATGGTCACATGTACCCCTGTCGGCGCAACGTCTCGAGACCGCCGCCATCCTCGGAATCCTGCGAACGACCGGCGCGTTCCGACAGTCGAGAGAGTGCACCATCGCGCAACTCGGCAACGATCTCTGCAACCGACGAGGCGGTTGACTGAATCGGCTGTGTACACGGCGCACAACCAAGGGATCGATATCGTGTGCCGTTGCCTTGATCAAAATACAGTGGGACGACTTCGATTCGCTCGCGCTCGAGATACTCCCAAATATCGAGTTCGGTCCAGTTCAGGAGCGGGTGCACGCGAACATGCCCACCGCTCGGAACGTGAGACTGAAAGTAGCCCCACGGTTCCAGGTTTTGCTGCGATATATCCCAGCTTCCATCCGCTGCGCGAATGGAGAAGATTCGCTCCTTGGAGCGCGTACCCTCTTCGTCACCTCGGATACCCAGAATCAATCCACCGAAAGGATCCAAATCTCTCGCGCTCTCATACTTGCCACTCTGGAGGTTCAGTCGCCGAGCCTGCGTTCTTCCCGTGACCGCAAGTCGGAGTGGCGTGGTCTTCAGGAGCACGCAACATCGAATGCGATCGCATGCACCTGCCGGATAGGTCTCCCTCGTTGCGAGCGCCTTCTCGTTGCGAATGACGAGTAATTCACACCCCCATTCGCGCACCACCCGATCACGGAACAGAATCATCTCTGGGATTTTGAACGAGGTATCAACGTGGATGAGAGGAAACGGAAGTGCTCCGAAGAATGCCTTGCGCGCGATGTGAAGCAACGCGGTGCTGTCTTTGCCGATCGACCACAACATGCCAAGCGGATTGACGAGGGCGGCCGCTTCGCGAAGGATAAACATCGTCTCGTTTTCGAGCGCATCAAGCCGGTTCATGCCACGCCCCCTCTCGCCCGCAAGAGAT
>JADYYL010000316.1 GCA_020853655.1 Deltaproteobacteria bacterium | reverse complement strand
CGTGGATGCGTTTACGGCGCAGTGTGGTGCGACCGTCGGAGATGCCATTTTTGTGTGCGCTCACGAGGAGAAGTATTTCGCCTCAAAGATCCTCGGGTCGCTCCGAAATCACCTTGGCGAGGAACTTGATCTCCTTGAGCCGAATGCGTTCCGATTCTGCTGGATCGTGGACTTCCCGATGTACGAGATCGACGACAAGACCGGTCGAGTCAACTTTTCTCACAACCCGTTCTCGATGCCGCAGGGTGAGCTCGAGGCGCTAAACACGATGGACCCGCTCGCGATTAAGGCGTTTCAGTATGACGTTGTTTGCAACGGGACGGAGCTCTCGTCGGGCGCGATTCGGAATCACAAGCCTGAGATTATGTATCGGGCGTTTGAGATCGCCGGCTATTCCAAAGAGGAGGTCGATCAGCGCTTCGGCGGGATGATCCGCGCTCTCCGGCTTGGCGCACCACCGCATGGTGGCACGGCCCCGGGAATCGATCGGATCGTGATGCTCATCGCCGATGAGAAGAATCTCCGCGAAGTCGTGGCCTTCCCGATGAATCAGCGCGCGCAAGATCTGTTGATGGGCGCGCCGAGCGAAGTTCGCCCGGAACAGCTCCGAGAGCTGTTTATCCGGCTCGATCTTCCGAAGCCAAAGTCGGTGTAACGGTTCCCGCGCGAGCGCGGTCGTTTCGATCGCGCTGCAGTCGCCCGAGCAGCGTGGGCAAGAGCGTCAGATTCAGGAGGATGCCAAGAGCAAGCGCGCTGCCCAGGAGTATCCCAAATGAGCGAACGGGATGAACCGGCGAAAGGATCGTGGGAGAGAACCCGATCACGAGAGTCGCGCCCGTGATGAGAAATGGGGCCACGGATTCCTCTACCGACCTGCGCAGATCCCCGGTCCTCTTCCAAACGAAGAGCAGGTGGAACGTATAGTCCGAGATCATCCCCAGTGAGGTGCCCGCGACGAGCGCAGCACCAAGATTGATCTCTCTTCCGGCGAGCGCCAACGCGCCCATCACGCCGGCGATCGGCAAGATGCTCGGCAGAGTTGCGATGAGCGATGCCGAGAGGCTGCGGGAGATGAGGAGCAGGAGAATCCACACAAGTCCCAGCGCGAAGGCAATCGACTCGAGTAGTCCCAGGGTCAGGTGACTCGACTGCGCGGAGATCACGAGCTCATGCGACGAGATAGCGACGCGCTGGGCGCGAATGTCATGTTTGGCCAACGCGCTCCCGATCTGGTCCGCCAGTCGAATCAGCGCCTGGCCTTCTCCATCGGTGTCGATGAGGAGCCGCGTGACCCGCTGATCTTCTGTCGTGATTGAGGGCGGCCCGAATGGGGAGAGCATCGCTTCCGCGGTGAGTTCGCGCTTCTCGAGATACTGCCACAGTTCGTAGAACGCGTGTGGACCAGTGACTCCAACGACGCCGGGGAGGGCATGCAGTTCTGAGGCGAGCGTTCGGAATCCGTCGAGAGCTTCGATATCGAGTGGTTGATCGAGCGCAAAGGCGACGCTGAGCACATGGGACCCCGGAAACACCTGCATCGCATGCTCGATCTCTGTCCGCTCGCGCGAGCCTTCTGCAAAGAAGTCGAGTGGAACGGTATCGACGCGAATCTGCGGAATGCGAGTTCCAAGCGCGAGTAAGGCCACGCTGAGCGCAAGTGCCAACGGCGTGAGCCAGGACGGCAGCTTCCGTGCCTTCAGTAATCTCGAAGGCGTCGCGGGTGTTGAGATCAGCCGCGGGATGATGAGGATGCTGAATATCGCCCCGAGGGTAGAGCTTGCAGCCATGATCATCGCGAATTCATCCACTCCGCTCGATCCGAGGAGCAAGAGTGACACAAACCCGCCCACCGTGGTGCCTGTTGCAAGTGCGAGACTCGAATATGCACCGTCGAGCGCTCTCTTGGGGTTCGACGAGCACAGTATTCGGCTCGCGAGATAACATGCATACGAAGTGACGATGGCGATTGTCAGCGGCGGACTGAGTTGACTGATAGCGCCGAGGGGAATCTGCAGCACCACAAGAGCGGCAGCCATCCAACACAAGGTCAGCATCGGCGCGACGAGAATGTTGAGCGTCAGGAAGAAGCTGCGTGTCGTCCAGAGCAGTATCGCGCCGATGAACGCGAGGCAGAGTGGTGCATTCTTTGCGCTTTCCCGTTCAAGGGTTCGGGTGGCCACATCCGACGCGTAGAACGAACCGCTGCGAATCGAATCGGCTGGCCGAACTTCGTCGATGCGCCGAGATACCTCCCGACGCGATCGGTCGGAGAGATCACCGGAGATCTGCAGGATGAATCTGGCCCAGCCATCCGTTCGCAGTCGAATCGGCGAGGGCGCCTTGTTCATCGCCTGCAACGGGGAGATAAGATTGGAGATCTCGGAGATCTCACGCAGCGACTCTTCGGTGTCCCGGAGCGCTTCCAACTCCTCTTCCGTGGGGCTTTCTGAGAGGGGAACGATAATGACGTCGACGAAGTCCCTCCCAAAGTGGGATTCTACGAAATCGAGGTCTTCAAGTTCGGCTGCCTGGCGCGGGAAGAGCGCTCGTGTATCGCCACTCATTCTCGGTATACCGAGCAACCCAAGCACTCCGAGCGGAATGATGAACAGTGCGATCAAGTATAGTCGTTTCATAGAGTTTGTCTGGGCGAACACTGAATACTAGAATGATTGACGTCGTCTCGTAAGGGACATCTGGACTCCGCTGTCTTCCTGTCTGATTGCCGCCCGATAAATGTGGTCCTCCCCGAGGTATAGCCTAGAGCGTGTCATTCCGCGTTGCCTATGAAGGCCGCGCATCTCGTGGTTTCGTGAAGAGTATGCGTAACAGAGCAACGGAGCTGAATGTTCGATTTTGACGTGGCCATCGTTGGAGCATCGCTGAGCGGCAGTGCCGCGGCGATTGAACTTGCCGCTGTCGGCCGCGTTGCACTCTTCGACAAATCGACGTTCCCCCGACGGAAGGCCTGCGGCGAGGGCCTCTCTGCCATCGGCTATCGCACGCTCCAGGAGCTTGGGATCGCCATCCCTGCGCAACGGCTCTTCGGCTATCGCATCGCCCAAGGTGACAGGAACGTTACGGTGTCTTCGCAGGACGGCGCGTTTGGCGTCGAACGGCGAGTACTCGACGCGATGGTACTCGACCGAGCATCTCGCGCCGAAGGTATCACGACATGCCTCGGCGAGAAGGTGCGGGGTATCGAACTTCGCGACGATCGAGTGATAGTTTCCACAGGTGCATCGCGTGTCGTCGCTCGCCACGTCATTATCGCGGACGGCGCGCAGTCCCTGACCGCCAAACGGCTCGATGTTCCGACACGGCAGGCGCGGCGTCCGCGCTTCGCAGCGAGCACCGAGTGTGAAACCACGTCCACATTTGAACACGTCCAGATCCTCGTTCGCCCGGATTTCGAAGTCTATGTGACGCCGACGCGTCCCGGCTCCGTCAACATCAGCTTCGTTGGAGATCGGGCAAGTCTTGGCCGTTTGGTGTCGCCCGATTGCGTCAGAGCAGAGTTGAATCTCGTCGGCGAATTGGTTGGCGCGGATTTCGTTCTGATGGAGGATCCGCTCGGCGTCGGCTGCCTTGGGCCTTTGTCGCGAACTCCGGTGTTTGGTCGCGCCCTCCTTGCCGGAGATGCTTGCGAGACGTTGGATCCGATCTGCGGTATGGGGATGACCCACGCACTGCTCAGCGGGCGGTCGGCGGGCGCGAGCCTGGCGAACGTGTTTCGCGGTGAGTCCTCTTGGTGCCTTGCCGCAGAGCAGTATCGGCAGGCGGAACGAAGCCTCGCACGTCGCCTCCGTGGCTACAGTCGGGGGATTCACGCCTGTGTGGCTGGACTTCCGCGAATCTCGCTCCTGCGATTCGCCGATCGATCAGGTATCGCTTCACGTTTGCAGACCTGCTCGGTTCGTGGCGGCGGGGTCTATGGTTCTCTTCTCAACACCGTTGGTGCTCTATGATCGTTCATCCGTTTCTCGTCCTCATGATTGCTGCGAACGCGGCCCTCTCTAGTGCCGTCGCGTCTACCGCTTTTGAATCTGGTCCTGTCGAACTCAATCGCTCGAATTCTGAGGTGACGTTTACCGTGGACTCTACTTGGCACGAAATTCACGGAACGGTGGGTGATGTTCGTGGGAAGGTCTGGCTTGAGCGCCCCGCGGATCTGAGCTCCTTGAAGGTCGACGTTCAGTTGCCCGTGGGGTCGTTCGACACGGATAACGGCCGACGGGACACCCGCATGCGTGAAGTGCTCCTCGCAGAACAATTTCCGGACGTGCACTTTGAGGGTGCTCTCCAGCCGGGATGT
>JADYYL010000315.1 GCA_020853655.1 Deltaproteobacteria bacterium | reverse complement strand
CAAAGTTTCATCGCCGAGTCGAATCGTTTCTCAAGCAGTACGATGCCGATGCAAGCTCGCTTCGAATGAAAAAGGATGAGCCGACCGCCCGAGTGGCATTTGGTTCGTTCAGCGTTGTGGATGTTACCCCGAAACAAGCAGTGTAACTACGTCAGGACCTCAACATGCGACGATTGATATTTCTTTTCACATTAGCACTCGCGGCCTGCTCAGGCGGAACCCGTGGAACCGGTGGCGTTGAGTATCAAGGGCGAGTCCTTGCAACCGACGGCGGCGCTCCTCTTCCAGGAGTTCGCGTCACATTGCTCGACAACGGCACTGCCAGCGTTTCAGACGCGAACGGGGCGTTCGTTCTCGCCTCTTCCAACGACGGCGAGCCCGCCTTCCGGTTCGAAGGCGACGGGTTCGTGGTCGACATCTCGATCAAGGAGATCCCAGCCGATGCCGCAGTCGTGGCAGTTGATTTCGAGATTGATCGCAGTTCGTCATCTGGGAACGTCCGGAATATTGACGTCAAGGAATCTCGCCGTAGCCGAGATGGCGATGATGATGACGATGACCGAGATGATGACAACTCGGGGTCCGGCAACTCCGATGACGACGATGATCGCGATGATGACAACTCCGGGTCGGGCAACTCCGACGATCGCGATGACGACAACTCGGGCTCGGGACGCGATGACAATGACAGCTCGTCCGACGACGACGGAACTCCCGATCAAGGCGGCGGGAACGATGATGACGGAGATGATTCCTCCGACGATGACGGAACTCCCGATCAAGGAGGGGGGAATGATGATGACGGAGACGATTCCTCCGACGACGATGGAACGCCGGATCAAGGGAGCGGCAACGACGACGACAGCGACGAAGACGATGACAACAAAGGAAGCGGCAACAGCGGGAAAAACTAGCCACTCGCTCCTGAGAGCAACCAACGATTCGCAAGATTTTGAAACGTAACGAGAATAGAGAAGGAGAAGAAGTTATGAACAATACAACACTGAGATTTCTTATCGCGGCGGGAACGGGGCTTTGCTCCGGGTTTATGCCGGATGCTGCGCAAGCCCGCGACGATCGTTCTGAGATCGAGGTTCGAGGGACGATCTCGGCACTCTCGAGCGGGTCGGTGACCGTGAGCTCCGTCACTTTTGCGATCAACAGCTCTACAGAGTTCGAAGATCTCGTCGGACGCCATGTTCCGGCTTCGACATTCGCAGTGGGGAACTACGTGAAGGTCGAGGGAAGCCCGGTGAACGGCGCTCTGGTTGCGCGTGAGATCGAGTTGGAAAATGACAGCTCGAGCAGCAATCCGGGGGGTGGGAGCAACGGTGGAAGTAACGGAGGTTCCAACGGCGGGAGCAGCTCTGGCCTGCCGCGTAAGATGAACTTGAAAGGCCGTTTCATTGACGCCCCGAATGTCGTCACGAATGCCTTCGGCTCTGTGGAACGCAAAGTCGAGCGCGAGAAGAAGAAGGTGAAGGATGAGTTTAAGGTCACCGTTCACATCCCGATCCCAAGCACGGTGCCACCGCTTCCGAGCGAGTCCGTCGCTGCCGCGCTCGAACTCATCGCTACGCTGAGCAGGGCAGGAGTTCCGTTCGCCTCGTGCTCAATGACCTTGGATCACATGGAGCAGAGCAGACGCTTTGGTCTCGTCGCGGAATACAAGGTAGACTACCGGCTCGAGACGAAGAAGGGCTCCACACGCGAGCGAGCAAAGAAAGGCGCGTGCGATATCGACCTCGCGACAGCAGGCATCCAACTCGGATTGCCCGACCTGCAGGCGAACGACACGGTTGAAGTCTTGAACGCAGGCGCTCCGTTCCTCGCAGCGACCGCGAAGAGCAAGCGATAGTCGACCCGACCCGCGCCCGGTCGAATCTACCCCCCGCGGGCAGGTTCGGCCGGGCATTTTCGTTCTCCCTTCACCTAACCCCTCTAAAACGCTCCATCTTTCGCTCCATGCAGACTAGCACGGCTCTTGCACCTACTCCGGGTGGGGTGGTGTCCGAGTTTCGAGCTTCACATAGCAGGACGGGATGGGAATCAACGGCGTCAACAGTCTTCTCGATATCAGCGGCCGGTCTCTCGGTGTTCAGAGCCAAGCGATCCGCGTCATCGGGAACAATATTGCGAACGTCAACACGCCGGGCTACTCACGCCGTCGCGTCGATATCGCCTCGCTCGAACCCGCCACCGAAGCCGATGCGGCGTTCGGAAACGGGGCGACCGTTCAACAAGTCACTCGGATCGTCGATTCGTTCATCAACGGACAGCTTCGAGACAAGATGAACGAGCGGTCGCGCGCAGAGGTTCGGGACGAATTCTTCGCTCGAGCAGAGAACCTCTTCGGTGTCGCTGGCGCATTGCCGACGATTGGGGGAGAGCTCTCGGATTTCTTTAGCGCGCTCGATGACCTCGCCGCGAATCCCTCGGACATCTCACTTCGTTCCGCCGTCATCGACGCGGGTCGACAACTCACGCTCACGATTCGAAGTGCCTCGGAAGAGATTTCAGGTCTCCAGCGTCAGGCGGATAACCGCCTCGGCGCCGTCGTAGAGAACCTCAATACGATCTCCTCCAAGCTCGCAGACGTAAACATCAAGATTCGTGGAACCGAGGCCAACGGCCAGGAGAACCTTGCGCTGCGGGATCAGCGGGATGAACTTCTTCGCCAAATGAGCGAAATTACGACCGTGCAAACGGTCGAGAACAGCGATGGGTCGGTGTATGTCACGCTGCCTTCCGGCTTCGCTCTGGTCACTTCGACCGCATCAAATGCGTTGGAGCTCGATGGGTCGCCTAGCTTCCAACCGGTCGGTGGCTACCCTGCTGGCCTCGACGGTGGACCGCTCAACTTCATCGTTTACGACTACGATCCCTCGGCAGGCGAGTCGCAGATCAATCTGACCGATGCACTCGCCGCGGGTGGCGGTGAACTCGGCGGGCTCCTCTCGCTCCGCGGAATACAGGCGGCCACCGATACGTCGATGTTCGACACCGATGGAGATCTCGTTCAGCTCGGCGCTCGAATTGAAGCGATCGCTCGCGACCTCCTCACTCGATTCAACCAATCCTTTGTGGGTCCAGATGAAAACGGCGGTAACCCCAACCATCAGGCGAGTTCTTTCGATCTGATTGATATCTCCTCGGGTGTCTATACGCCGACGGCGGCTTTCGGGCTCTTTTCATTCGCGGGTGCTGCAGACACTGGGGGAACACTCGGTCTCGCCGATAATACCGACCTCACGAACAGTGGATTGGAAAACTTCTCTTCCGTCCTCGAATGGGGGGTGGCGACCCCTGAAGAGTTCGCGGCCGGTCGAGACCTGAATCCCGCGCTGCTTGGCGTCATCGTCACGGCTTCTGGCGATGCGACGAACATCACCACGTCCACCGGCTACCTCGGACTTCGCGCGCTGCGCGAGCAAACCGTGAATTACAACGTCGGAGTATTCACCGGTACAACCACGCTTGAGCGACTCTACAACGACACCGTCACGTATGTTGGAAGTTTGCGGAACACGGCGGTCGCCGAATACGAATCAGCCCGGGCCCAGGAAACGCAGGTCCAGGAATACCAAAATTCGATTTCGGGTGTCAGTCTCGACGAAGAGTTCGCGAAGCTGATCTTGTTTCAAAAGGCATTTGAAGGGTCGGCACGGATGATTCGTGTCGGCGATGAACTTCTCGACGAGATTATCGGTATTCTGAGTTAACGGGGGATAGCGTGGTCGCGCGAGTAACCAATCAACAACAGGTCTCAACGTTCGTTGAGCAGATGTACCGCGGTCGAGCCGATCTCGAAGAAGCACGCAAACGCGTTGCTTCAGGCCTCGAGATCGAAAAGCCGAGCGATGACCCAGGACGCGCGGGAACGATCGCACTTTTCCAAACAACGGTGACTCGCTTGACCGAGCACAAGGAGCGGATTGGCTACGCTCAGAGCTTTCTGGAACAGCAGGAGGTCGTGACGACCTCGGCGCAGGAGATGGTGCTTCGAGCCAAGGAGCTCGCGAACCAGGCGGCGAGCGAGAGTCTGGGTGTCGATGAGCGCCAAATCCTTGCTCAAGAAGTATTCGCGCTGCGCGACCAGATGGTCAACATGGCCAACTCTCAGTTTCAGGGTGTCTATATCTACGGCGGGAACGACGACGACGATCCTCCGTTTGATCAGTTTCCCGTCCCACCACCGGGGACCTATGTCGCCGGATATCAGGGCCCGGGATATACCGTGCCCTCGACCGGAGCGGCGTCGTTCCGCTATGGATGGGATCAGGAGTCCGGCACGAGCACCACTCGCGAGACGCAAATTAGCGATTTCGAGCGAGTTCGCACCACGACCAGCGGTGCGTTCTGGCAACAACCGATCGCGGCGCTCGAGCGGCTTGGGCGCGCTCTCGATGGGTATCGAACGAATCCACCCGTGCCGTATAACTCTCCCGGCACCGTTGGAATGCCCGATGGAACGGGAGCTGCCTACACGCAGCCCACAGATTTCGATGTGCAGACAAATGATCTGCTTCGACTCGTCGACGAACTCGAATTTTCCCGCAAGCAAATCCTGACCGAGCAAACGAGCCTTGGAGGTCGACTGAACCAATTGCGTCAGTCGAACGACATCATCACTCAAGTCATCGACAAAACGGACGAGGCGCGAGCGAATATCCAGGACGCCGACCCGTTCGAAGCGGCAACGTTGTTCTCGAACCTACAGATCAGCTTCGAAGCGCTCCTCGCGTCGGGCTCGCGGATCAACAACCTCTCGCTCCTGAACTACCTCTAGGGAACCTCTGAATAAGTCCCCATACGGAGGTCTTGCTCGATACTAGAGCGTGTTATGCACTTTTTCCTCGTCGCGAGAAGCTGAGAGCGGGAGCAGATGCGAGGAGGGTGCCGGAGCGAGCGCGGAGGCGGCCTGAAGGCCGTTGAACACTCGCGACAAACCCGACGACGCAGATGCTTCCGATATCAGCTTCGCAGCAGGGAAAAAGTGCATAACACGCTCTAGGAGCGCTCATCCGCCCTCATGCGCCCGGGGGCAGGGAAGATGGTTGAACTCCCTTGAAGCAAATTCTCCTTTTGCCTCCAAACTAAACATTATACCGTCCACTTGCGGGACTTATTCCCTGCGGTTCATAGGTTCTCTGCGTCCCACTGTTCCGTAATCCGCGAGAGCGGCTATATCGCTCGTCGTTTTTGGCGACACCTCTTTCGGAGCTTTTGGTGACGGTTTTGCATCTCAATAGAGGTCGTTCCAGAAGTCCGCGAGGATCTCTTGCAGCTGCGAGTTCTGGAAATGGCTTCGAGTTAATTTTAAGGATCGACCCAAGGAGAGGGGAAGACCAATGTTAGTACTGACACGGCGGCCGGGACAAAGCGTTTACATCGGTGATGATGTGAAGGTGACGCTTGTCGAGATCAAAGGAAATCAGGTGCGGATCGGTATCGATGCCCCGCCGACCGTTCGAATTTTTCGCGAGGAGATCTACTTGCAGATTTTGGAAGAGAATCGCTCCGCAGCCGCGCTTTCCGCGTCGTCGGACATTCCATCCGATCTCGGCGGTATGACCAAGTTTCTTGAAAAGAAGCCTGACGCCATTAATAAGTTCAAAATAGAGAAGAAGCGCTTCCCAAAAAAGAAAGACGGTCCGGACGAGGGAGGCGAGGCTTAGTATGAGCGCTGCGGAGGGAGCAGAGTCCATCAAAATTCACACCACCCGTTTCGGCGAGCTCGAGGTTTCGCGCGCGTCGCTGATCCAGGTCGTCGCCGGTCTCGTGGGATTTCCACAGTCGAAGAGCTTCGTGCTTCTCGACTACACGGCGCCGTTTTCTTGGTTGCAGTCTACGGAGAATCCCGACCTTGCATTCGTCGTGGTCAACGCTGCGGAGTTTGGCGACAACTATGTCTTTGAGTTGCCGTTCGGCGATCGTGAGCTCGAACTAGGAAAGGACGACGAGGTGGCGATTTTCAACGTGGTATCGATCCGGCCGAACGCGGTCGATTCCACCGTGAATCTGAAAGCGCCGGTGATTGTCAATCTTCGAAATCGCCGCGGCCGTCAGATTATTCTCGACGACCCGCGCTTCCCGACCCGCATGCCGCTGTGGTCCGGCGATTCTGCAGAAGGCGAAGAATCGAAATAGTCCGAAACGGACATGCCACGCGGCAACGGAAATCTTTAATATATTTTTTCTCACTCTGTTGACGAGATCGGCGCAGTTTTTGCGTGGTCGCGAGACCTTTCTTTTCTAGACTTTCGATCTCGCAGAAGCGTATGATTGCTACTCGACCCGTTGCCACAATCGACTGCGCAAGTTGGCGTTGAACCGATATTTGATGGACATGGGAGCCGCCTCTGAGTCCCGATGACATGCCGCCTCTGCTCGAGCTTCGACTCGAACCCGCAAGCGGACTTCAGACGGAATTAAGCGCTGCGTTCAGCCGCCGATTGCGGTGGCCTTTGGCAGTCGTGGCACCCCCTTTTAACCTTGGGTTCAAAAGACCCATCCGTCAGTCGAGGCAGCGGGTTTCTTTTCTCCCTCGTTTTCTCTGATCTGTCTTCTACGCTGGCCAGATCTCCACATCGTCCAATTATTTTATTGTCCAATTATTTTATTCTGCACGAACTCGGCTTCGGCGCGCATCTCCCCATCGCCTCTCTCGTCCTCGTCAAGATCAAGCACGTCGCGCGTTCGGCTCATTTGATCGTTTGGAAGCTCTCCGCGGAGACCCAACGACACACGGAGGGGACACGGCTCTCTCTTACCTTGGCGCTTGAAACCCGGGGCTTTTCTAACGGCCCACCTAGAGGACGACGACAAGACGAGACATGTAACTTCGTCGTGTGATGGCGTGGCTATCCTTTCGAGTTCGAGCCTCAGTCTCCCTCCAGACCGTTGCTTGCCTCGGTACTGCTCCGACATCGCTGGTTCTCATCGCACCCCGCACCAAGCCCTTCAAATCAGCGGCTTTGCCTCCGAGTTGAATTTCTTTGCTCCCGCGGCTACACTCCGCCATCTCAAGGGCCCGTAGCTCAGCTGGGAGAGCGCGGCGTTCGCAATGCCGAGGTCGCGGGTTCGATCCCCGCTGGGTCCACAACTTTCCCTCTCGATTTCATCTGCCTTCCGTTGCGGTTACGCCCGTGCCTCTACGACAGGGCATGACACGGTTGATGTCGGTGCCCGGCGCTCATATGGATCGCCTAGAGCATTGTATACTGCCCATGGAGCAGATCCGGTTCGGAGTTTCCAATCTGGCCCGCATTGTCTAGATTTCCCCCTTCATCGGGTTGAACCCGACGCGATATATAGGAGCGTTCTATGGCAACCTTGCGAATCACCACCGTTCTTACACTGCTATTCCTCACGGGGTGCAGCTCAACTTACTACTCAGCGATGGAGAAGTTGGGTTACGCGAAGCGTGACCTCCTCGTCTCTCGAGTGGAGTCGGCCCAAAAGAGTCAGGAGCAGACCAAGGAACAGTTTCGCTCGGCCCTCGAGCAGTTCCGATCAGTTGTCCAATTCGATGGCGGGAAGCTCGAGGAGCGGTACGAATCGCTTCGCACCGAACTCGAACGAAGCGAAGATCAAGCGAATAAGGTCCGCGAGCGAATCGCGGCTGTTGAAAACGTTGCAGACGCGCTCTTCCGCGAGTGGAAGAACGAGCTCGACGATTATCACAGTGCAGCACTCCGGCGAGATAGCGAGAAGAAACTCGACACGACGCAGGATCGTTATGCGCAGTTGCTGCGAGCGATGAAAAAAGCGGAGTCCAAACTCGATCCAGTCTTGAACCCCCTCCGGGACCAAGTGCTGTTCCTCAAGCATAACCTGAACGCCCGGGCGGTGAGTTCTCTGCAGTCCGAACTCGGCCAGGTGGAGACCAACGTCGACGTACTCGTTGCTGATCTAGAGAACTCGATCCGAGAAGCAGATCAGTTCATCAACGAGCTGCGCCGAGAGGACTCCTCGCTCTGACTGAAAGCCCCACGTGAAGCTCGCCCTCGTTGACATCCTGATCACGTCCTTCGTTCGGACGTTTGTCGCCGTGCTGAGTGTGCTCCCCGAGCGCCTCGCGATTCGATGCGCCCTTGGTTTCGTCCAACTCGGTATTCGGTTCACACCCCGGTATCGAGCTGTGGCCGCCCGAAATCTCGAGCTCATTTTCCCTGAGAAATCGAAAGAGGAGCATGAGCGGATATTTCAGGGATCTCTTCGAGTGCTCGCTCGAAATCTTCAGTTGTTTGCGATCATGCCAACGCTCAAGCGGGAGCAGCTCGAGCAGATGTTCGACTACACCGCGGCGCGAGAGAAGCTCAAGGAATTGAACGAGAAGGGGGCTGGAGCCGGCCTCCTTATCCTGACCCTTCACTATGGATGCTTCGAGCTGCTCGTGCAGGCCCACTCCTGTTTGTGGAAGCCGACGAACATTCTCGCGAGAGACTTTGGACTCCCTCGGCTTGATCGCTATTGGTGGGGTCGGCGTCAGCATTTCGGTTCGCGGGTGTTCAGCCGGTCAGGGGGTTACCGAGAAATAGTGACTCGTCTCCGTGCCGGTGAGGACGTTGCGGTACTGTTCGATCAAAACGTCAAAGCCTCTCATGCTTCGTTTGTGGATTTCTTTGGCATCAAGGCAGCGACGACGAGGGCTCCGGCGGTTGCTGCGCTGCGAGGCAAGTCCCCCGTGGTCGTTACCGTGACCGTCGAGGTCGCACCGAATAAATTTGAAGTGCTGTTTGAAGAGGTCCCGAGTCCCGCGATCGGGGAGGGGACCAACGAAGAGCGCATTGCCGCATTCCTCGAGCACACTCATCGAGTCGCCGAGCGCTTCATTCGCCTGCATCCGGAGCAATGGTTTTGGATCCATCGACGCTTCAAGACCCGCCCTGCCGGAGAGCCCGAAAACATGTACTCGGTGTGATGTGTCGTCGGGGCACTGAACGTCGAGAGGATGTCGGGGCGAAGCTCGCGTCCGTCTTCGTTCGTCAGCGGCGTCTGGCTCCCAAAAGGTTCTGCAGTGCGTCCCGCAGCTCTGGGTTCGACTGCACCGCTCGCATGAGTTCCGCTAAGTCGCTCTCGTTCAGACCGGAGATTTGAGCGGCTGTCTCTTTACTCATCGTCAGCCCCCCACCAGCACCTCCTCCTCGGCTGCTCAGATCTCTCCCCAGCACCTCGGAGGGTGCCTCCGGCGCCGGAACGGTCGCGATTGGGTAGTCGTAAGCTCCCTCAATCGGCTCGTCGTGCCGCTTAATGTAAATCCGTGGTCCAGAAGCACAGTCTCGGTAGGCATAGGGTGCCGATGCCGTCGCGCTAAAAAATTTCTTTCCGCCAGCATCGCACTGCGCTGCTACCGCGAGTTCCCCGCATTCGTGATACCCAATCACGGAGGTGTTGGAGAATCGCACTTTCGAGCCGCCGTCCTCACACCACTTGCGAACAACATCTTGGCTCAAAGCAACCTCCTCCGCATTCGCTGGCAGCACCGTCTCATTGACCGACCATTGATCGCATCGCGCCTCCGAGGGGAGGGTGAGCAATACGAGAGACCAGCCGAATAAGAGTCTTCGAGATTCCATCGGATTCGCCTTGAATCTAAGCCGACGATGTCTGTATCGGTGCGTTATAGCTCAATCTGAACGAATGGCGGCGCTCTTCTTCTTCCCTCGGAATCCAACATGACGAGGAACGGCACGAGAGCTCACGCAGGCTTACTCGCTTCAAATTTGAAGAGATCCTTCGTCAGGGCGGACGCGATGTAATCGACGATATTCTTCACTGATATCATCCCGACGGGAGTCCCACCGTCGTCGATGATAGGGATGTGTCGATAGCCCCCCTGAGACATCATGTTGAGCGCGAACGCGACGGTCGTCGTCATCTGCGCGGTCTGCGGATTCTTGGTCATGACCTCCGAGATCGGCGTCTGCTCAAGATCGATAGACGTCAGCGAAATCTTCGTCACGACGTCTCGCTCCGTGAACATGCCAACGATTGACCCCTTTGCATCAGTGACAATCACCGCTCCGATCTTGTTCGCTTTGAGCAGCTCCACAGCCGACCGAATCGAGCCTTCGTGATGAATTTCGACGGGGGGCGGCGGGTTGAGAAGCCCAAGACTCCGCGCGAGAAAACGTTGATCGACAACACCAAAATTGAACGAGGAAGTCGCTTCCATCTCGCTATGCCTTCATTGCGGTTGTGGTTCTCTCGACACTGCACTCTATCGGCCGGAGTTCTCGGACTGCGAACTTCTTCACATCAGTAAGAAATTCAAGCGTTCCCGGTCCGGGGAGATCTTCCTCGACGGTGTAGACCTCTTCTCCAGCTCGAACGATCGTGCCGCGGTGCATCCACTCGTGAAAGTTCACCCGGAGCACGGCGTTGAGCTTGGCGTTTACGAGGAGGTCGCGCTTCTGCGCGTCGAGCCGCACCACGGTCTCGCGCACCGCGAGGAGTTTTGAGTATAACTTCTTCTGCTTTGATTGGAGCGGTTCCTTGAGCAGGGCCAGGCGCGATGGATTTTGCGCATACGGACCAAGGTGAAGTTTGAGCATCTCCTCCGCTTCCATCGCCGCATGAATCTGGGCAACAATATTGCTGTACTCCACCGACGACTCGATATCACTACACAGCACAATCGTGGTTTTTGCTTCTCGCTTCGTCCCGATGATCTTCGCCTCCAAACCGCACACGACATACGCCTCGCCGCCAAACAGATGGCCCTTCGGCATCCGCAGTGTCCCTCGAGTTCGAAGAAACGACTGGCTCGCTTCCTTCTCAATCTCAATGTCACCGATCGCCTCGACGCTAATGCCTTGCGCTGCGTGACATTTGAATGAGCCTGCTGCTCGGTAGTCTGCGCGAACCGCCTGGTGAATAGCGGCTTGTTTCTCGGCGTTCGCCGTCGGGGTCGCGTGTATCGTTGTGAGCGTCGAAGCACTCGCATTTCCACCGATGACGATCGAACCCTCGTAGCTGACCACAGTGCTGTTATCGGTGCTCCCACCAATGGTCACATCTTTGCGTGCGGTGACCTTGAAGTCCCGCATGACGTTGCCTTTGACTTTCACCGCTCCGATGAAGTCGATGTCGCCGGTTTTGAAGTTCACGTCTCCGCCGATCGAAAGATCTTCTTTGATCGAGAGCTTGCCGGACTCATCCGCGACGTATCCCGTCGTATCAGCTATCAGCGTGTCAAAGCCGACCCCGCTCTCCGCGGGCTTCAGAATGATCGATTTATCGAGTGAAACTTTCGCGGCTTTCCCCGTTTTTGACTTTATCGGCTGGCCGTAAACGTCCACGCCATCGGCGCCTTGCGTGGGATGATAGACGCGCCCGATGAGCATGCCTTTCTCAACGTTATCGAACGCATGGATGAATCGCGGATCAATAAACTCGAGAGGTGCGGAACGTTTCAGTGCTTTGACAAGCAGCAATACTTTTCCATCGCGTCCTTCCACCGCCTCTTTGCCTTTCGCGACGCGACGATGTTCGACCGTCTTTCCGTCGGTGAGCTCCTGTGCGATCTGCGCAATGATCTCGGTGTGCAGAAGGTGTGAGGGGACACCCTCGATCAGAGCCGTAATCTGCGCGGGTGTGACAATCGATGAAGGCGCGCCTTCGATCGGTTTGATATCGAGGAAAAGCTTGAGTTTGTCCGGCGTGACCTTGCCGGTGACGGAGATCGCCGCATCGAGCTTCTCGAAGGCGACTTTCGCACTTCCGGTTTCACCGTCGGGGGTGGACAAAGGGGTCTCTCGATCGTGGCTCGTGGGTCGTTCTCGCAGTCCGCAGGCCAGAGGCACTCGGCCCACCCTCCTGCGGGTCCGAGCAGAGGGCTTCGGCCATCACCTCAGTAATATCGGCCTTTTAGGCCAGAATCTTGATTCTTGCTGGAGCTGCGCGACGTCAACTCGGTGAGAAATATACAGAGTCACCTTCTTTTAGCTTGAATTCGGCCCGTACGCCCTTCATCATGATCGGGTGACATAGCGGCGGGCGGAATCCCGAGTTGCGGTTTGACCGGGATACGCCCCGAGCCTGACGGCTCGGGGAGGTGAGTAGAAGAGCAATCCGAACCGAGTCTCTCGCACAGGGACTGCCCAACT
>JADYYL010000314.1 GCA_020853655.1 Deltaproteobacteria bacterium | reverse complement strand
ATTGGCAGACGGCGGCCCGGGGGTTCGACTCTCATCGTCCATACGCCTGACCGTTCACTGGTTTCGAGACTCGCTACCCGTATGATTTCTTTATCCGCAAGGACGGCACCACAACCCTGGAAGCTGATTCGGCTAACCGGGCAGTGCGATGCCTTGTTCGGCTGAACGGCAGTGCGCCTTCAACCTATCGGGATCCGGAATCGCGATGGTTTTCCGTTGATCCAGTCCCACGAGTCCTACGCGCTCAAGTGCTTTCAGCGCGCGGACGATCGTTTCCGGAGATGTTCCCGTCAGACGAGCAAGGTCTTGCCGGGAGAGATCCAATCGGAGAAGGCCGTTGGAGGGTTCGCGGAAACCGAGCTGCGATGAGAGCGCATCAAGCACAAACAGAACTCGTGCAGGAACATCTTCGTAGGCAAGAGCGCGTGCAAGCTGCTGCGCATCGCGAAGTCGGCCGGAAATATACTCCGCAAAACGAAGCACCAGTCGAGGGTGCGATTCCATCAGCAACAGGAAAGTTCGCTTCGGGATCATGAGGATCTCGGTCTGCTTCACTGCCCGAGCCGAGAGTGGTCCTCGAACGGGCTCAATAGCGGAAATGAGTCCGAAAATATCGCCTGGCTGAACGAACTCAACGATGAGCTCCTTACCCACCGGTGAGTTCTGAATCATCGCGATGCGGCCATTTCGTACAATAAACGGAGATGCCTCCGAGTCGTTCAGGAGTGGCAATGTCTCCCCCTGACGAAGAACTTTCAGCGAGATCGCGTTGCACAGCAGATCCAGCTCACTCTCTTCAAGCTCCGCGAAGAAATAGAGCGACGAAAGAAACTCTTTCCACTGAGGTCGTTGATCGCCTTCGACCTTGCCAATAACGCGCTTTCCGTTCCCATTGGCATGGGCCGGCAGCTTCGCGAGTTGCTCACGGGCGTGATCGCGTCGATGGAGCGCCATTTCGATGGTCACCCGGAGCTGCGACTCATCGAACGGTTTGAGCACGTAGCCAGCGGGCTGGGTGAGTTTCGCGCGTTCGAGCGTCGAAACATCGGCATGCGCGGTGAGAAAGACGGTCGGGATATCCAGTGCGTCGGCGATTTGGGCAGCCGCCGAGACACCATCCGCGGCTCCCGCGAGGACGATATCCATAAGAACGAGGTCCGGACGCTCACTCTTCGCCATCTCGATCGCCTGCTCGCCGGTTGCGACCGGGCCGAGAGGTTCATATCCGAAGCGCTTGATACTCTTGCAAATATCCAACGCGACGAGGCTTTCGTCCTCGACCACCAAGACCTTGGGCGCTGACATAGGGATCCTCCAGAAGTGATCCCGGGATGATATGACGCAGGCAGGTGGAAAGATACCTCAGAGCATATGAGCGGGATCATGCTGCGGGACGTTCTCGAATCGTCCGCGAACGCGGGTTACAGTTTACCGCTGATCACCGTGAGCTCATGCCCGAGTTTCTCACGCTTCGTGCGGAGATACGCTTCGTTATGGACCGACGACGGGGTTTCTATGGGAATCCGATCGACAATCGTAATCCCGTAGCCGTCGAGTCCGACAACTTTGCGAGGATTGTTGGTGAGAAGCCGAAGTCTTGTGATTCCAAGGTGTCGCAGGATTTGCGCCCCGATCCCGTAGTGCCGAAGGTCGGGTTGGAACCCCAAATGTCGGTTCGCTTCGACTGTATCGAGGCCCTGATCTTGGAGCGCATACGCTCGAATCTTATTTCCCAGTCCGATCCCCCGGCCTTCGTGTCGTCGCATGTAGACGAGTGCGCCATTGCCATGCGCCGAGATTTGCCGAATGGCTGCCTGAAGTTGTTCGCCGCAGTCGCAGCGCATCGACCCGAGGGCATCGCCGGTAAGGCATTCGGAGTGGACGCGAACAAGCGGCTCTCCGGTCAGCGGCCCTTGAATGAGCACGAGGTGTTCTGTTCCATCCACGATGCTGCGATAGGCCTTGAGCCGCATCGGAGTGTCAGTCGACGTTTGAGCGTCTGCAGCGAATCGAGTTGGCAGCACCGTTTCTGCGATCTCCTCAATCATGCACTCTCGCTGCATTCTCCAGGAGATGACCTCTTTGACTGTCACGATGGGCAGCTGAAAGCGTTGCGCAAAACTCTCCAGATCGGGGAGACGCGCCATCGAACCGTCTTCGTTCATAATCTCGCAGATGACCGCCGCGGGGCGAAGACCGGCAAGTCGAGCAAGATCGACGGAGCCCTCTGTATGACCGGCACGAACCAGGACTCCACCCTCTTGCGCGCGCAGCGGGAAGACGTGTCCGGGGGAAACGAGATCGGCCGGCGTACTTTTGGGATCCATCGCGGCCTGGATCGTTCGAGCGCGATCGTGAGCAGAGATACCAGTGGTCACTCCTTCGCGCGCTTCAATCGAGATTGTAAATGCGGTCTGTCGTGGAGACTTGTTTGTTCGAACCATCATCGGAAGGCCGAGATGTTCGACGTGAGACGGCTCGAGTGCGAGGCAGATGAGGCCGCGCCCCTCGCGCGCCATGAAGTTCACGGCTTCCGGGGTAATGTGCTCGGCCGCAATGACGAGGTCACCCTCGTTCTCCCGATCCTCGTCGTCGACAAGAATGACCATTCCTCCGTTCTGGAGCTTTGCGATCGCGGTCGAGAGTGGAGACATAGAGGTCCTTCAGAAATCTGTTGGCGGTGAGAATACCGCGTATAGGCAACGAATCTCAAATGACTGGGCGGGATAACTGCGGTCCATACCACGGCTTCTCTGCCCGGCGCTGTGTGCGCCCGTGATTGCGCTGGTTCCGAGCGACTCGTGCTCTGACAAGGAATGAATAGGCGAACTTGTCAGAGTATTCGTTTTTATCTCTTGGCTGCTTTGAACGAAGTAATGGGCGTTTCTCACAGATTCCCGCATCGCGGGAACTCCATAAAAAACGCCCATGACTTCGTTGTCGCAGCACTCGTTACACGCTGGCCGCAGGGGCTGTCTCTGTGCCGGCTGTCGGGAGCACGGTGCGGATAATGTCTGGTTCCAATGCGGAACGACCTTGTTCTATTCGCACATGCCGATCCCACAGACCCTGGAGCAAGAAGGATTGTGCAAGGCTCGGCCCGCCTTCGACGAGCACTTCCAAGCATCCGCGACTGCCCAGGTCGTCGAGAGCCGCTTCAATATCGTCGTGGCGAATGATTTCGAAACCGCGTGAGGAGGCTGCGGCTTCCCATGCCGGAGTAATGCGCTTGCGTCGATCAAAGATGACAAGGAGTCTTTTCTTGTCGGGATGGTCTGCGACTGCACGGACGGTGAAAAGCGGGTCATCGGCGAGCACTGTTCCGCTGCCAGTGATGATTGCATCCGAACGTTTGCGAAGTTCATGCGCGAAGCGGATCGATGCCGGCGATGTGAATGTTTTTCGTCCGAACGGCGGGATCATCGAGCCACCCGGGAGGTGCGCAGTCTTCACGGTGACGAATGGGCGTCCCGTCGTGATGCGCTTTCGAAAAGGCTGGATGAGGATGTCGCACTCGTCCCGCTTCGATGCATCGATCTGCTCCACGACGATTCCATGAGCGAGCAGTTTCTCGATCCCACCTCCCGCGACTCGAGGGTTCGGATCTCGAACTCCGTAGATGACTCGCCGAACTCCGGCCGCGATGATTGCGTCGGTGCAAGGTGGAGTGCGCCCGAAGTGGTTGCACGGCTCGAGGGTGACGACGAGTGTATCGACCTGGATGTTCTCTGCCCGGCAACGATCGAGGACAACCACCTCAGCGTGCGGTGTTCCAGGTTGTTCGTGGGCGCCGGTGGCGAGCAGGATTCCCCCCGCACCGAGCGCCGTCGCGCCGACGGGTGGATTTGGCGCCGTGCGACCGATGTGCAGAGACGCCTCCTGGAGCGCGAGTGTCATCGCGCGGAGGAGCTCCATTTCAGGTTTCGGATTCATCGTCTCTCGTATCCTGTCTCAGAGATGCGTTTCGTCCGGAAAGGTCTCTCTGGATTTCGATGCTGCGCGTCGACTAAGCGCCTGGTGACGTACGGAGGCAGTTTGAGCCCTCCTGACAGACACGATACGCGTTCGACTCTTTATCTGGCGCGTTCGCAGTTTCCGCCCCGCCCCGACAAGCGCACTACTCGCGGGACTTCTTTCCGAGGTATCCCCCGTGGTGGCGGAGCGCAAAGTCCTCTTTCGTAAATCCACGTTCCGCCATCACGGTGAGCGCAAGGGCATCAGACAGAGCGATCATGACCGCGGTGCTCGCGGACGGGGTGAGTCCCAGCGGACACGCCTCTTGTATGCGACCGATCGGGAGAACGATGTCGCTCTCCTCTCCAAGCGGAGACGCTTCGGATGCGCAGATCGTAATGACCGTGCAGATATTGAGATGGCGGCAGAAATGGACGGTCTCAACGACTTCGCGCGTCCCACCGCTGTTGGAGAAGCAGATCAGAACATCGCCCTCAGCGACTACCCCGACATCGCCGTGCGAGGACTCTGCTGGATGGAGAAAGACTGACGGAGTTCCGGTCGTTGAAAAAGTCGATGCGGCTTTCTGCGCCACGTGACCCGCTTTCCCGACGCCGGTGGTAAAGACTTTGCCACGGCAGGTGAGGAGCGCATTGACGGCCTGCTCGAAGCGCTCATCGAGCGCGAGAGAGGTGATGGCTTCGGCTTCCTGCAGGAGAATCAGTCGAGCCCTTTCGAGCATGTTCATCGGAGACTCTCAGATTCAGGGCTGCATTTCGAACATTTCACCCGAATGACGAGCTTCCGGAGATTCTCGCGGGTGACGTAGTTCCGTCTTGGATCGAGCCGCGCAGTATACTCAGCAAATCCGTAGGGATCAACTGTTGTGGGACCCTCGGCCTGGAGAGGGGTGGGGAGCCTGGGGAAGGTAAGTTCGACCCGAACATCTTCGGCAGGGAGCGCGCTCAGGCTTCTCAACGTCATGGTGACCGTCTTCGCAGAATCAGCGGCCGACGGCACGGAGTGAAGGACCTTCGCGTCAATGAGGGTGCCAGCTCCGTCGAGGACCCGGGGGGCGTCCGCCTGCAATCGGATGGTTCCACAATGTGAATGGTAGGCCAGCGTTGACCCGCTGAACCCATCCAGACAAACAACACTCCCGTCGACATCCGGTCCACGCGCACAATCGATCCCTCCCCGCTTTTCGCAGTTGGGAGGTGTCTCAGCGCGCACCCGCTGAAGCCGCTCGTCGAAGTTCTCTTTCTTGACCTTTGGCAGCTCGGCCTTCGCTCCCCCAGACTGCGGCGAGGTCGAAAAGTGAACTTTGCCGTCCTTGTCGACGTACTTAAAGATCTCCTCAGCTCCAAGCGGCGACGTCAATGCGAGGAGCACCCCCGTAAGCAGGGGTACAGTGTGGAGGAGCGAGATGCTGAAATGGTGTTGTTGACGGCGACTCATGCGGTCGCAGCGTCGCACGTTTTCGGCGGTCAGGAAACGTCGGGAAACGATCCTCAGTCACCGAGAGACGGTGCTTCTCCGGTGACCTCCTCAACGGGACCCGGCTCATCGGCGTTCCCGAGACCATACTCCTTCAGCTTGTAGAGCACCGTCCGGTGACTGATCTCCAGGAGCTTTGCCGCACGCGTCCGATTACCGGAGGTCTGCTCGAGCGCGCGTCGAATCAAGATCTCCTCGATTCGACGAGAGTGAAACTTAATGGAGAGGTTGCTTCCCAGAAGGTCGTCTTTGGCTTCCTCGGCTTCATGCTTAATCACGCTTGCGGGCAACGCCGTGGGCACAATCGTATTGCCATCGGTGAGGATGATCGCCCGTTCGATGCAGTTCTCTAACTCCCGGATGTTCCCCGGCCACTGATATTCCATCAGCATGGCCATGGCCTCCTTCGAGATCCCGTGGATCGGAATCCCGAGTCGCTCTCGATGTTTCTCGAGGAAGTGTTCCGCGAGGACCGGGATATCTTCCTTTCGTTCGCGGAGCGCAGGAATCCGGAGCGTGATGACGTTCAAGCGGTAAAACAAGTCGTCGCGAAATCGACCCTCAAGCACATCGGCTTCCAGATCTCGAAGTGTCGCCGCGATGATCCTCACATCGGTCTTGATGACGCGTGAGTCGCCAACTGGTCGGATTTCGTTTTCCTGAAGCACACGCAGAAGCTTGACCTGTCGATGCAGGGGGAGCTCGCCGATTTCATCCAGGAGAAGCGTGCCGCCCTGCGCCTCTTCGAAGAGACCCCGCTTATCACGGGTGGCATCGGTGAACGCTCCACGTTTGTGTCCGAAGAGCTCCGATTCGATAAGGTTCTCTGGAATCGCGCCGCAGTTAATGGCGACGAAAGGCTTTGCTTTTCGTGAAGAGTTAAAATGAATAGCTCGCGCGACGAGCTCTTTTCCCGTTCCGGATTCGCCTTGGATGGTGACCGTCGTTTTGTAGTCAGCAATTTTCTTCACTGTCTCCAGAACCTGGTGCATCGCACCGCTTGCAGCAACGATGCTGTGAAAGCTGTATTTTTTGGAAACCTGCGATCGAAGCTGTTCGTTCTCGAGGCGAAGTCGCTCACGCTCTTCCGCCTTCTTGATCGTGAGAAGGATCTCCTCGGCGTTGAAGGGTTTCGCGATATAGTCGTAAGCGCCGAGTTTGATCGCCTTGAGCGCGATATCAAGCGTCCCGTATGCGGACATGACGATCGTTGTCGCCGAAAGCTTCTTCTCCGCACTCTTGCGTAAGAATCCGAGCCCGTCGGTCTCGGGCATCATGAGATCGCAGAGCACCACGTCGGTAGGGTTGTTCTCAAGATGAGTCAGCGCGGCTTCTGCGCGATTGAACGTCGTGACCCCATAATTCGCCTGCTCAAGGATCTTCTTCAGTGACTGAAGCACTGATTCATCGTCGTCGATGATGACGATCGTCGAGAAGGTTTCGTTGGTCATAGCGTTCAAAACTTAAAGAACGGGAGATCGAAATAGAGATAAATAATGGCGCCGAGAGCGAGCCACGGTCCGAAAGGAATTTCGGTTTTTCGCCCCTGTCCGGTGACGACCATCGCGATGATTCCCACGATCGATCCGACGATTGAGCCGATGAAGATTGTCGGCGCGACAGAACGCCAGCCCAGCATTGCGCCGGTCATAGCGAGGAGTTTGACGTCTCCGCCGCCAAGGCAGAACGTTTTGGTCGCGGCGTAATAGGCGACGGCAATCGCCCAAAAAAAACCGCCACCCACCAGCATACCGATGACGGAGTCAGAAAGCCCCTGCGTCAGTGGGCAGATATCCGCATACGGAGAGCACCGAAGGAGGTCGGTAAACTCTGCAGTCACTCCCATCGCGAGTCCGATGGCGATTCCTGGAAACGTGATCCGGTTTGGAATGATTCGATGATCGAGGTCGATAAAAGTGATGACGATGAGCGTGAGCGCGATGAGGAAGACGATCAGTCCGGTCACCGTGATGCCGTACTCGAGATACGTTGCGGATCCGGCAACGCCAGCCATCAACTCGACGAGTGGGTACCGAACGGGGATCGAGTTCTGACACCCGCGGCAGCGCCCTTTCTGGATCGCCCAACTGATGACGGGGATGTTCTCCAATGCGGTCAGCTGCCGTTCGCACGACGGACAGAACGAGCGCGCCGGCGACATCACGGAGATCCT
>JADYYL010000313.1 GCA_020853655.1 Deltaproteobacteria bacterium | reverse complement strand
CAACGGCGCCTGACGTCGACGACCTCGGTGTCACGCTCCGCTTCACGCTGAAGGAGGGAGAGTCAGTTTCGTTTGTCTTCTGCTGCCTGCCGAAGTCTCTGGCGGGGAATCCCTTCGTTTTCGCCGGCGGCGTCGAAGACATGTTCAACGAAACGCTGCAGTTCTGGCAGCGATGGATGTCGAAGTGCTCGTATGACGGTCGGTGGTCCGAGATGGTCTATCGCTCGGCGCTCGTCCTCAAGCTTCTGACGTTTGAGCCGACGGGCGCGATCGTCGCGGCTCCCACCGCTGGTCTTCCGGAACACCTCGGAGGGGAACGAAACTGGGACTATCGCTACACTTGGATTCGAGATGCGAGCTTCACGGTTTACGCACTCATGCGAATCGGCTTCACGTCGGAGGCCGAGCGCTTCATGGATTGGGTCACGCAACGACTTGAAGAGATGGACCTGACGCGAGAGTCGCCGATCTCGCTGATGTATACCATCCACGGGACACCGATTCCCCCCGAGCAGTCGCTCAAGCATCTCTCGGGCTACCGCGGCTCGAAGCCGGTGCGAATAGGAAACGGCGCGTCGCACCAGCTGCAGCTCGATATCTTCGGGGAGTTGATGGACGCGGTTTACATCTTCAATCGCCATAGCAAGCCGGTGACGTATCGCCAGTGGTCACAACTCCGAAAGCTGCTGGATTGGCTTGCGACGAACTGGGACAAGCCCGATGAAAGCATCTGGGAGGTACGCGGGGGTCGTCAGAACTTCGTGTTCTCACGCGTGATGTGTTGGGTGGCATTTGATCGCGCGACCCGTATGAGCATCTCCGATAGCCTCCCCGGCGATCGCGCAAAGTGGATGGTGGAGCGGGACAAGATTTATGACCAGGTGATGACGAGAGGTTGGAGCGAGGAACGTCAGGCATTTCGTCAGCACTACGATACCGATGCGATCGACGCGTCGAATCTTCTGCTGCCGTTGTTTAAGTTCATCTCGCCCTCCGACCCGCGAATGATGCAGACCATCGACGCGACGCTCAGCTCGCTGACGGCCGACTCTCTCGTGTTTCGATATGACCCGGAGCTCTCCCCGGACGGCTTGTCGGGAAACGAGGGAACATTTTGTGTTTGCACCTTCTGGCTTGTCGAGTGCCTGACACGAGCGGGAAGGCTGGACGAGGCACGGCTGATCTTTCAGCGGATGTTGAGTTACGCGAATCACCTTGGGCTCTATGGGGAGGAGCTCGGTCCGTATGGGGAGACCCTGGGGAACTTCCCTCAGGCGTTTACCCATTTGGGCTTGATCAGCGCGGCGTTTAATCTGGACTCCGCGCTGACTCAGAAGGCCATACATCCGCTCCGATAGAGGTGCCCCCGAACGCCAATTGACACCTGAACGTGAGAGGTTATAGACCCTCCCTGGGCATCGCCCGGGGCGACCGGTGCGCGGGAGTGGTGGAATTGGCAGACACGCTAGACTTAGGATCTAGTGCCGAAAGGCGTGGGGGTTCAAATCCCTCCTTCCGCATGTGAGAACACTCATCCCGCCAGCGATGTCGTCCATTCGAGAGACGCCGGGGTGTTCTCCGGGAACCCAGCTTTGCTCCCTGAGTGTAAGGACTAGAGAGAACGGCGCGTGAGCGCTTCGACGCAGAACTGACATGAATCGCTAACTGACCGAGGTTGTGTGACACACGAGGAATCAGAATACCAAGTTTCGATTGAGCCGCTCTCCGAAACCGCCAAGAACTTCCGCGCTGAAGTGAAGCGCGAGATTTACAACAAGCGGTTCGACAAGCAGCTTCGGCAGATGGCGCAGAGCGTCGAGCTGAAGGGATTCCGGAAAGGGAAGGCTCCGCTTCCGTTCGTGAAGCAAATGTATGGGGATCGCATCCACAACACGCTGCTCGATACGTTCTTCCGCGAGGCGCTCGATCGCGCAGTGACGACCAATTCGATCGAGATGGTCGGGATTGAACACGTTCATGCTGATTTCTTCAGCGTGGAGGGCGGCGAGAAGAAAGAGGACAAGGAGAAGGGCGACGTTCATTTCCATGCCCACATCGCGATCCTCCCGCGTCCGAAGATCGATGACTACCGGGGATTGAGCTACGACGTAGAAGTCGAGAGCGTCAGCGAAGAAGGTTTCGATAAGGTGATGCACGGCCTGCGCGATAGCCTCGGCAAGGTCGAGCCAGTCGAAGGCCGAACCAAGGTGCAAACCGGCGATCTCGTTGTCGTGTCGTACACGATGGAGGTCGACGGCGAACTCCTCCGCGACAAGGACGGGAATGAGCGGCAGCGCGATTCGTGCACCGTTGGCGAGAACCGCTGGCTGCCAGAGCTTGAAGCCGGCGTTCTTGACGCTGAGATCGGCGTCGAGAAAGAGATCCGAGTTTCGCATCCGGAAGAGTATGCGGATAATCGCCGCGCTGGAAAGGAAGCGATCTACCGCCTGACCGCGGAGAAGATCTTTCAGAAGATCCTTCCGGAGCTCGACGATGAACTCGCCAAACAAACCGGCATTGCCGAGACGGTCGATGAGCTGAAGACCAAGATTCGCGCAAACTACGAGAAGAACGTCGCTCGAGAGAATCGAACTCGTCACCGCACGGCGCTGATCAAGGTGCTGCTCGAGAAGAACGCGTTTGATGTTCCGAAGATCATGCTCGACGAAGAGATTCGTCAGATGCTGTTCGAGCAACAGATCCTCGATCCGAAGGACGAACGGTCTTACTCGATCCCGCTCGACTCCGTGCGCGACCGGTTCGCGGACGAAGCGACCTTCCGTGTTCGACGGGGAATCGCACTCCGTCAAATCGCCGAGCAAGAGAAGATGGACGAGGTCGAAGACAAGGATTGCGAGGGCTGGTTCTCGGAAGAGGCAGAGCGCGAGGGAATTACCCCCCAGGAGCTCAAGACCCGCCTCCGTTATCCCCAGAGCCGGGATGACATCGAAATGGTTGTCCGTTTCGACCGTGTCATGAAGTTCTTGCAAGAGACCGCTAAATCGAGCGAGAAAGTCTCGACAGGGGACGCCGAGAAGAAGGACGGTGCCCCGTCTAAGGCAAAGAAGAAGAAGGGTTAAGCCCTTCTTCCATTCGCACCTTGGCCATT
>JADYYL010000312.1 GCA_020853655.1 Deltaproteobacteria bacterium | reverse complement strand
TAGTCCGTTGAAGCAGTTGGTGGAGAGGATCGGGCAATCGTTGCTCGAGTATCGCGGCCGGATGGGAAAGAAACCCACTCTGCTGGCCGCGGAAGCGCCGGCCCTCGCAGAGACGCTGCTTCGTGAGGCGCTCGGCGAGTACAACCGGTTCGCGCCAGTGTTTCTCAACTTGCCGGATAGTTACACGCCGGTGTTGATGCTCGCAGTGCCTCTCGAGGGCGTCGAGGAGTTCTCCGAGGGAGAGTCGAACTGGTCGATCTGGGTCGGCACCATGGTGGCAGGACGTCTGCGCATGGCGGGAGTGTTCTTCCCAGAAGCTCAGGCGTTCTATCAGGTCGCGCACGAGTCGAAGCCGTCAAGTCACAACGGCGCATTCGAGATCAAGTTCGTTCCGATGCACGAGACGCTCGTCGCCGAAATTGGCGAAGCGCGATTCCCCGCCGACTCTGTTCCGACGGTCCCCACGACCGTCCAAGCGCTGAGCACCGGCCAAGCCCTTTCCAACCTGATCGGAGGGAACATCTCTCTGGCGATCAGCCCGAAGGACACCGTCGCGACACTTCTCGCCGCCCACATCGTCAAGATGGCCGGCGGCGCAGTCGTGGAGGTGGACGAAGGGACGGTCTGGGGCTCGAAGCAGGCGGTAGCACAGTTCGTCGAGCAGTCGAAGAAGTAGGTTCCCGGGTCGGGTGTCGAAGCTCGCGAGAGCCTCACACCCGAACCCTAGCCCGGTTATGAGTTGCCAACTCGACAATATTTACTCGCACCCCCTTGCGCACTGCATTTGGGGAGTTCGCTCTTCCCCATGCTCAAGACTCTATTGAATCAAGCGATCTCTTGTCGTGCGGTGCGCAAATGTCATAGCGTCTCTCCAGCCTACGTTTGCGCGCCGAACTTGTGCATCGGAACCGTGTCGTGCACCGACTAAACGAGAACACCGAATCAAAGAGCCGAACTTGCACATGCGCCCCCTCCGCTCCGCCCTTGCTCATTTCGCACTCCTGTTCGTGACGACTTCTGCGATTGCGCAGGTTTCAGGAGATGGCGCCATTGCGACGGAGGACTTTCGCCCACTGCTCAGTGTGGATCTGCAAAACGGGGAGCTCACACTACTCGAGTCAGCGGGCGGAGCAACGCTCGCAGTGCAGGTGGAGATGGCCACGAAGCCCGAGTGCCGATTCGACTTTATCGAGAATCCTGACCGCGCCGTGTTCGAATGCGATGGACTTTTGTTGAAAGGACAGAAGCCTGTTGGCGTCAATTCATCTCTCGTGAAGCGCTTGCGGTTTGGCCAGTTGGGTGGCGGATCGAAGTTCGTTCTCGATCTCGCTCATCCTCTTGTCGCCATCGAGACGAAGCGGGAGGGCGAGCGCGGCGTGACCTTCGCCTTTGGGCGTAAGGGTATTCAACGCGTTGCTTCGAAACCTGCCGCCGGAGATACCGCCTCCCAGAACTCTATCTCTGCACCCTTAAACGACTCTGGGAGCGGATCTGCATCGACGATCGTCCATCGCCCTCCCCCACCGGTAGAGATCAAACATGGAGAGACAGAACTCGCTTCTCTGCTCTTCGTGCGAGACCCAGAGTCGAGTTCTCCAACGATGAAAGTGGTACTCCGCGGAGGTCGCAAAGCGACTCTCGAGAAGACCGGCGCATTGGAGTACATTCTGACCATCCCTATCGCGCGCATCAGCTCTCCAATATTCAAGCTTCCTCAGATGGCGCCGGAAGACATGGAGCCATTTGTGAGAGCTCTCGCGGTTGAATCGATTTCCGCGAATACGCCAGTGGCCGTTCACATAACAATCGAACTGTCGAAATCGATTCCGCTTCGACTCATACAGAGTGGTGGAGAGTTAGTCATAACGCCGGACGCTCTCGAGGCCGGCCCGCAGCAGTAGTGGCAACGGCGCACAGAGGTCAGCGCTAGTTCTGTTCGATTGAGTATTTCGCGATGTTGAAGGTCCGCACCGCAGCAGAGAGGGTGGTGATACTGATTTGCGTTCCCAGATTCACCGCGTTCGTGCTGAGGTTTGTACCTTTGCTGACCGATGTTCCGTTGACGGTACACACTAGATTCCCACCAGTCGTCCAGTCGACGATGATTGTATAATCCGTGTTCGTCGCGACCGCGACGCCTGTCGTCGTACACCCGTAGTTTGCGCCATCTCCCGAACAACAAAGCCAATCGGTCGTATTTCCGGTTCCATTCGTATCGTAAGCCACACCGACAAAATCGGTAGTCGATGCTGTCGTCCCTGAAGTGTTGGTAACAATAGCCGCAAGTGTCGCCTCCGTTATCCCAACCCACATCCGAGTGTTGGCGATCGAGGCCCCACCGGTCGAGTCGGTTCGAATGACCGCGCTCAGCTTTGGACGATATGCAGGCCGAGTCTGCGTAAACGCGCCGCCGAGACCATTCGCGTTGGCGCTGACCGCCGTTGTTGCATAGTTGATGAAGAAGTTCGTCGCTCCAACGATCGCCGGGTTCGCAGTGCCCGCTCCACCGAGTACCGTGGGATTAGGAATTCCGATGCCGGTGAACGTCGTCGCGTTTGTAGCCGTAGCGAGCCCCAATCCAACGCGCCGAGACAGAACGGGGTGCTGCAAGAGTGTCCCCGTGATGCTGCTCGCCGTTTGCCACGAAGGCGCGACTCCGGCACCATTTCCAGTGAGGAGCTCGCCGGACGCGCCTGCGGCCAAGCGCGACCAATCCGCTCCGTTAAAGAGCATCAAATCGCCGGTTCCTTCGCTTGCAATCGAAATGTTCGTTCCATCCACCGCGTTAGCCGCGATGGTGACCGTTCCCGTTGCACCGACCGTGGCGTCGCCGCTCAAGGTTGGTGCCGTCGGCGTTGTCCCGTTCCCGAGAAGCACCTGGCCGGTATTCAGAGCGGCGAGCTTGCTATAAGCGATTGCGGCGGCAGCTGCGATATCGGCATTCGCGATCGTCGCATCGGTGATTTCGGCTGTGCCCACCGCGTTACTCGCGAGGGTCACGACACCCGTCGCGCTGACAGTAGCATCGCCACTCAAGGCGGTTGCTGTCGGCGTTGTTCCGTTCCCGAGCAGCACCTGCCCCGTACTCATCGCGGCGAGCTTGCTGTAAGCGATTGCCGCTGCTGCGGCGACATCCGCATTGGCGATTGTTCCATCGGTAATCTCGGCTGCACCGATCGCGCCGCTCGCTATCGTGACGACGCCGGTCGCGCTGACCGTGGCGTCTCCGCTCAAGGCCGTTGCCG
>JADYYL010000311.1 GCA_020853655.1 Deltaproteobacteria bacterium | reverse complement strand
GAAGCCCAGTAGAGATTACCCGCCTGGTTTTGAGCGAGCGTCCACTGGCCCTGAGGTTCGTCGGAACCGAGTACGAGAGCACTCACGCACGGTCCGATTGGTGTGAAGGTTCTCCCCGCCGATAGGAACTTCTGGTGTACTCGAGTCATCGAGTCATCCCAGCTTCCTACCGCTTTCTTGATCGACGAGAATAGTCCTATCCGCAACGTGTTCGAGATCCAGGTCCGGCAGTCCCTGTCTTCGGGCTCAAGAAGCGGCAACCCCTCTGCGAGAGCGAGCGCCCCGCCCTTCTTCGAGCGGAGTTCCGCGATTGTGTGCGCGAAACACCGTTCCCGCACCCAGTCACTCGGTTCACCGAGCCGTTCTTGCAGCTCGTTACACAGCTCCTCGTTGGCGAGGAGTCTCGCTCGGATGGCCGGCGCCAGGTCCTCGAACTGACGGTCAGACTCGACGGTGTCGGGGGCAGACGTGATCCCGTAGGGCTGCAGGGTCGTCAGCAGCCGGATGTTCGTTTCGATCTGGTACCTCGCCTGTCGGACGACGTCGTGAACCCTCCAGGTTCGCCGCGTCCGCCGGACAGTGGTCGTGACGCCGTAGAGCCCAACGCACTCCCATTGGTTCCCGGCAGAGTGTTCATCTTCTGGAATCCATCGACAGGACACCCCGTCGACGGTGAATAGACGGAGCGCGCTTGGAACTTCGGCGGCTTGCTTCGGTTTCTGGACAACTGTCTTCGCCATAACGAAAGCCCTCCACGGGGCCCTTCAGAGTGACCGCCACTCCGGATAAAACGTGATCACCTCGATTGGTCACGGCTGCAATCGGCAGCTTCGATCCGTTTACGGGAAAGTCGTGAAACGGATCGAAGCAACCGATCGAGCGCTTTGACTCGAGATGAAAAAACATCGACATGGCAATGCGCCGTCGGTGTGATTTCGTCACAACGAGGGCGCACAATGCGACTCTACAGACCGGGATGGGAGAGATTCAGGGAGAGAATGCTTATAGCACGAGATGCGAGATCACGCGATCTGCGCAACCACGCGGTCAATTTCGTAAGAGTTTTCGGCGCTTCGCTTGAAACTGCTCCAGCCGGCCTTGGTAGTAATCGATAACGCTTCCGAACACCTTTGGGTCCTTAAGGGTTTCTATCGATTCAAGCGATTCACGCAATGTCTTCTCGGTCAGGTCTGCTGTCTTAAGAGCGTCCTGCGACTCAACTTCAAAACTTTGAACCTCTCTTTCGATCGCCTCTCTCGTCCCTTGAGCAAGCGAAGAGAGCTCTCGCTTCACCTCTTCCACGATGCGCCCTTGTTGGGCCACGGAGCGGCGCGTTTCGGGAATCACCCGCTCTAGCTGATCGTGATGATAGCGGGTGAGCGTTGCCACAACGCCGGGGCCCGATTCCCGGTTGGCTCCGAGCTCCACGTAGCGGAGGCTCCCATCGGGAAGGCTTGGGTTGGGAACAGCGCTGCGGAGGAAATCGGGAGACTGGTCAGACGTTCCACGGCTGACGCGCTCGTGCATTCGGTAGAGCTGTTCGGCGAGCTCCGAGCCGTTCAGGGCGAGCGCGCCGAGGGTTGGTAGATAAGCACCCCCGTTTTTGGAGAGGGACTGCTCCAAGACCACCAGATGATTGGTGTATTGTGCACTGAGCTCGTGCTCCAGGAGTCGCCCGGCATGAAACTGTCGCCCCACGATCGTCGAGACCCTCCGCGAATCATACTGGTGCTGGAGCTCGTGCGCGTAGATGGGAAGCGTGAGCTGCGAGATGAGGTCACATCGCTCGTCCTCGTTCAGCTGGGGAAACGCGCGCTTGCTTGCATCCCACATCCCTTGCATGGGGCGCCCGTTCAAAACGATCTCTCGTCCTTGGGTGAGTGCGAAGGACTTGCTCAGAGCGGGTGCGGTCTCTTTCTGAAATGTGGCTTCATCAAGGAAGCGCACGATGTCTGTTCCGTTTCTCAATCCACCCGGTTGGTCGGAGACCGTGAGAAGTTCACCGAGAGCTCTCTGCCATCTGGCGACGATCGTCGCCTGGAGCCGCTCCGCAAGATTCACGTTCTTCGGTGGCGATTCGGGGGAGGCCGTTCGCCGCGGAAGTTGTGCTGGAGCGATCGACCTCGAAGTCTGGTCAATCGTTGGTGTTTGCTCAGGATCGAGTGGCACGCGGCTACCGAGAAGAGGGGCTCACAAAATCTGTGAAATTATGGGTTACAGGTGACCGGTTGTGCTTCGAGAAGACAGAGGAAGCAAGGGCGGTGCGCGTCGAACCGGTAACCCTGCGAAGTTTCAGCTCCATTTTTGAGTCCCCCGATCGGGAGTTTCTCGATCTACTGAGGCAAAAGTCCTCGCGCGTATGGCCGACAGGGGCACGCTCGATGGCGCGACTGCTCACGGTCGGTCAGACCCCAATATTATGGGCACTACTACCTTTCTGCAGACTCCGAACTTGTGAGCGGTGTGGCCAAAAGCGAGACCGCGTAACGGCCGTCCGTCGTTCCCGAGAATTGGGTTTCCTCTTCTACCGCCGCGACTCTGGCGCGAACGAATCCCTCAAGCTCCTTGATGAACTGTTCCGTCGCGGGGGCGGATGCAGAGAACGAGATCGTCTTGACCATCGCCGTCGTCCGATTGTCATCGACGAGTCGCTCCGACACTGCGTGTTGGGCGACATCGAGAAAATGGTTCAAAGCGTCGATGCGATTCT
>JADYYL010000310.1 GCA_020853655.1 Deltaproteobacteria bacterium | reverse complement strand
TACCGAACGCTGATACAACCGGTCTGCACGAAGTGCAAGATCGGAGGCGACCGATTCACCCGTGTCAGCAAATACGCGGTGAACATGGAGGTGCCGTGGGGAAGCAGCAAACCCCACGGCGGCTATATCTCACGTCGGATCGGCACCGTGAAGCTGTGGGCGTGTAGCCACTGCGAGACGCGGTCGGGAATGCCGAAGGCGTCAATCGTCGTGAAGAGCAGCGGACGCCGCACGCCACTGGCGTGGGACGACGCGCTGCGAGTGCTGAGCCAGTCGAGGCAACTCTGCCTCGAGAGGTTCGGATCGATCGGCGAGATCAACGGAGAGTCGATGGCAACAACACTCTCCGTTCTGCCGCACGACGAGCTGGAGCACCTCATCCGGGCGTTGCCCGAGGAGGTGCAGCGGCGCGTGGGGCAGATCCTGGGGCAGCAGATCGCGCTGGCGGACGAAGTCGCAGGCACCACGGTACATCCGGCAACTACTCCGACGGCGCAGGTGCGCCACGATCCGCACTGACGAAGGAAGAAGGAGAGAGGCCTGAAGACACGAGTCACCGCAATCGCCTCTCTCCCCTCCCGCTCCGGACTGTCCGGATAACGGGGGAGAGACGCGGCATTGGTGCGACCTTGCTGAACACCAGCTCCAAAGGTCGCATCACGCTCATTATCGTTGTGCCGAACCGGCACTCTGAAACCGCATGGGAGGAACGATGGCAGAGGAACTCGCACGACAGGTGTCAGGTCTCGAGCCTGACCGGATGGTGGACTTCGTTAACGGACTCAACGAGGAAGCGCTTCGGCGACTGGTGCGCATCGGCAAGCGCCGCATCGCAGATGGGCACCGGGAACGCGAGGCCGCCACGTCCACCAATCGGGACGATTCGGCGCTGAACAGAGTCCCGGGCACGCGGCAGTGTGATCTCCACGGCGTTTGATCGATGAAAGGAGAGGAGGCGACCATGAAGCATATTGCGCTTCAGCGCGGCGCCCTCTCCCCTTCGGAGATTCGCGCCGCGCTCGAAAGACTCGGAGAGGACGACTTCCACGCGCTGTACACGGACATTGTGGAGAGGCTGGATGGAAGGAGCGTTGCTCCCTCCGCTACCGACCAACGGTTCGTGCCACAGCTCGATGAATTCGCATTCGCGATTCTCGTTCAGGCGATGGAAGACCTCGTTCTCGACGGAATTCACGCTGCGGAAAGTGGCCTCGGAATGTCGCCGATCAACAACGATAACGGCTACGGCTGGGGCGTCTAGACGCGAAGATTGGGTCGGAGCGGCACTCACCGTGCATCTCCGACCCTCCACTTTTCTCTCACCAGAGGATTTAACGATCAGAAACGATCAACGAGGTTCTCCCGCCTGCCGCAGCCAATAACTTTCTTTGTCTAGCGAGCTTCACCGCTATTCCCTCGCTCGACCTCTCTACTCACTTGCTTTGCCTCTCAACTCTGCCACGCACCCTATTGCGAATTGCGGCGGGGGCACTTGGCCACGTGTATAAACCTCGGGGAAAGCGGTGCCACTGCCGTCGCCCGCTGCTCAGCTCCGACACCGGCACCGGCAAAGCGATCATCATGAGTGGGTGCACGAGCGAAAGCGGGCGCCGGAGAGGCGACCGCAGCGATTTCTCAATTTTCAGAGGTCGGCTATTGCCGCTGAGACAGAATTGTTCGTGAACGGGACTTCGCTCGCCACGAAGGAGCGCGGTGCGTCCCGAAGGACTCGCGGGGACCTGACGACTATCGTCCGGTCGATCCGAATCCCCCAGCTCCCCGCTCCGTCGTGCCGAGTTGCTCGAGCGACGACACTTCTTCGGCAACTTCCGCAACGAAGTGCGGCACGACCACGCACTGCGCGATGCGTTCTCCGGATTTGATCTCGAGCGGCGTCGCGCTGAGATTATGCAGGACAATTTTCACCTCGCCGCGATAAGACGCATCGATGACGCCCGCAACGGTGGCGAGTCCTTTGAGCGCCATGCTCGAACGGTCGCGGACAAGCCCGACAAATCCTTCCGGGATGGCCAGGTGAATCCCAGTTCTCAGGAGATGCGGTCCACCGGGCGGCACGACCACATCGTCGAGTGAAGCGAGATCGAACCCTGCATCGCTCGCGCGGGGTGCCTTGAAGACAATCCCCTTCTCTCGTGCTTCGGGGGCGAGGAAAAACTGAAAAGAGGTGAGCTTCATGGAGACCTGTTCACTGCGTCAAAGGATGCACACATAAAAAAGCCGGGAGGGTTGAAACCTCGAAACTCCATGAGGAGCAGGTCGAGGTGTTCAGCCGTCCCGGCTATCGAAATCCGCGGATTACTCGCGCGGACGATCGTCGCTCATCGCTTCGCGACGGCTCAGACGAATCTTTCCTTGCGGATCGATATCAAGCACTCGAACCGGGATCTGGTCGCCTTCCTTCACGACGTCCGTCACCTGATTCACACGCTCGAACGAGAGTTGCGAGATGTGCACCAGACCTTCCACGCCCGGGAGAATCTCCACGAACGCACCGAAGTCACGGATGCGCTTCACAATGCCGGAGTAGATCTTTCCGATCTCAGCTTCTTCCGTGAGGCCCTTGATGATCTCGATCGCACGCCGTGCAGATTCCGGATCGCTGCTCGCGATATTGACCGTTCCGTCGTCGTTGATGTCGATCTTCACACCGGTCGTCTCGGTGATCGAGCGAATCGTCTTTCCGCCTGGGCCGATCACGTCTCGGATCTTGTCCGGGTTGATCTTCATGGTGTGGATCTGCGGAGCGTATCGGCTCATCTCCCCACGGGAGTCGGTGATGGTCTTGTTCATCTCACCAAGGATGTGGAGCCGAGCTTGCTTCGCCTGCTCGAGCGCCTGCGACATCGTCTCGCGCGACAAACCCGTGCACTTGATGTCCATTTGAAGTCCGGTGATCCCGTCCTTCGTTCCACAGACCTTGAAGTCCATGTCGCCGAAGTGATCTTCGTCGCCGAGGATGTCCGTCAAGACGGCGATCTTTTCGCCTTCCTTGATCAATCCCATCGCGACACCGGCAACGGCGTCCTTGATCTTTACGCCTGCGTCCATGAGCGAGAGGCTGGCGCCGCAAACGGAAGCCATCGAGCTTGAGCCGTTTGATTCCGTGATGTCGGACACAATCCGAATGACATACGGGAAGTCCTTTTGATCCGGGAGCACTCGACGGACAGAACGCTCAGCGAGAGCTCCGTGGCCGATTTCGCGTCGCCCAGTTCCACGCATCATCTTCGCTTCCCCGGTCGAATAAGGCGGGAAGTTAT
>JADYYL010000309.1 GCA_020853655.1 Deltaproteobacteria bacterium | reverse complement strand
CTCGTGAAGAAAGGTGGATGCGCCGCAAAGGTCCCCGCGACTGTGCTTCGGGAGATACTCAGTGGCGTGGACTTTCCGCCTCGACGACCAGAGATACTTGTCGATGGAGCGACCTTCGACGACGCCGCCGTGATTATTCCACCGGTCGACGCGCTCCTGATCCAGACGCTCGACTTCTTCACTCCCATCGTCGACTCCCCGGAGCACTTCGGGCGGATTGCTGCAGCAAATGCGCTCAGCGATGTGTATGCCATGGGCGGGCTCCCGCTCTCCTGCATGGCGATCCTCACCTTCCCGTCTGCCACGTTGGAACTCGATATCGTTCGCCGAATCATTCAGTCGGCTTCGGATCTCATACGATTGAGCGGCGCGTCGCTCGTGGGCGGTCACTCGGTTGACGACGATACTCTGAAGTTCGGACTCTCCGTGACAGGGTATGTCGCGAAAGACCGGGTGTGGACGAACGCTGGAGCGCGCGTCGGCGACTCGCTGATCCTCACGAAGCCGATCGGCACCGGAACGCTCATGGCGGCATTGAAATCCGGCGCACGCACCGAATCTGACCTGGCGGATGCCATTGAATCCATGGGTCAACTCAACCGGGTTCCCGCACTGCTCGCACCTGAAGCAAACTCTCATGTGCATGCGGCGACTGATGTGACTGGTTTCGGACTTGCCGGACACGGGATGCAGCTTGCTCAGGCGAGCGGCGTCTCCCTGCAGATCGACGTCGACCGGATTCCAACATTCCTCGGGGTAAGAGAAAGCCTTTCTGAAGGCAAGCTGACGCGAGCTCATGCGAGTAACCGAGAGTACACAGAGCGTCAGATCGAGATTTCGAAGCGAGATGTCGAGGATGCTCTCCTCGTCGTTGATCCTCAAACAAGTGGCGGATTGTTGCTCTCCGTCTCTCCGGATAGAGCGGAAGAGATACTCCGCACGATTCGATCTGAGTTCCCTTCGGCAGCCCTTATCGGGGAGGTCGTCGCCAAACACGACAAGGCAGTTTTATTTCGGTAGCGCGGCAACACCCGTCCACAGTCTGAGCAGACCATTCGCGAGCTGTAGCACGTTCAGAGAATCCCCACGCCACAACCGGGGTTCTTCACCATGCTGCTCGTGCGAACCGTGAGCCCAGCACCTTGATCAATGGCGCGGAGCTATTCACCGGTCATCGCTTCCTGATACCAGGTGAAACGATCAGGATCGATCGCCCTGAACACCGCACAGCGCTCGGCACTCAAGTCTCTGCTCGCGGAGGCCGTTCCATACTCTTACGGTGAGATATCGCGAGGGTGTCGGGTACTTCTTTCCAGGGACTTCAGATGAAATGTCCGAAGTGTCGGTTTGTGCAGCGTGATGGGCCCAGCGAGTGTGGGCGGTGCGGGCTGATATTCGCAAACTGGAATAGCCAACGCGAAGCGGTTGCCCAGACAACAACCGAAGAGCCTCCCTTCATCAACTTGAAGTCCGCAGCTGCGATCCTATTCTTTGTTGCCGTTATCGGTGTCGGAAGCTTCGTGTTTCGTTCACCGACGTCCGCCGGCAAAGTCTCGCCCGACGAGCGTCCGGCGGAGCGTGAGCTCTCGGCACAAACAGAGAGTCTCTATCGGAGGGGAGAGGACGCTTATACGCGCGGGGACTACGAACAGTGCGTGAAGCACCTCAGCGATGCGATCGAACTCCAAGAGGATTTCCTCGAAGCCTATTACGGACGAGGCGGATGCTCGATAGGCCTCGCGCTTCACGTGATGCGCGAGGGTAACCGCGAACGGGCGCTGGAACTCTATCGCGACTCAGTTGCGGACAAGCGTGAGGCAAAGGCGCTGATGGATGAGGGTCGGTGGTATATCTACTTCGGAAAGCGCGAACAGAGGCAGATGATCTCGGACGTCAAAAGCGCTCTCGTCGATGCGGACGAGGTGATGGCGGACGAAGAGTCGCTTGTTGCCGCCATGAAGCTCATGGCCGTCGGCCGTTAACCCGCAGAAAGCGGGACGGAGCCCAATTTCTGGCAACCCGAATGATTCCAGCAGTTTGAAAATAACTGGGCTCCGTCCCCAATTATTTCCCTACGGCGTCACTACGATTTGGAAGTTTGTCGGCGCGCCCGGAGCACTGTTCGATTGAGCAGCGGTTCGACCGATGATGTCCAAGTCGTTGACGTACGCGCCTGCACGAATCGTATCCGAAGTGCTTCCGTCGCGGTCGAGATCGTGAATATCAATTCCGCGGGCCAATGCTGGCGAACTTCCCGAGCAGGTGTTTGAGGGAGTGGATGCGCTTGTGCACAGCCGAAAGTCTCCACTGCCCGCACTCGCGAAGAGCGGATCAGCAACGAGTGACACGGGCGCACTCTGGTCCTGCGTTGGATACGCGCCCAGGTAACTCGCGAACGTTCTGTTGCCATCGGTTCCGGTGTAGAACTGCGTGAAATCGAAATACACATTGTGCTCGAGGTCGAGTGTCGACTCCGAGAACATGACGCCTCCGTTCACATAGATCATTCGGTCACAATCAAAGCAGATATTGTTCCAAAATCGGCCGCCGGAACCGCTCGGTCCGCCGGATAGTCCTGCCTGTGCCATTCGATAGAACGTATTATTGAAGATCCAATCGTTCGAGAGTCCGCCCCCGACGATGGCAACCCCATACTGCCCGTTTGTTGCAACGTTCTGATAAATAAAGTTTCGGTCTTCAGCCGTGATGGAGAAAGCAAAAGCTTCACCAACGTTATCGAATCGATTGAATCGAATGATATTCCCTGACTGTGGATTCGATGAGCCGGTGTCCTTGAAGTAGACCCCAGAGCCTGCGTTCGCACCGACATTGTGTTCCACAACCGAGTTCAGCGAACCGTAGAGCGTAATGATGGATTGGTTGTGGTTCGTATTTCCAGCGACAGCATCGCGCGTGAAGTTGCGCATGTCGTTGTTCCGGATCGTGCACGAAGTGCAGTTTTCAATTCGAACAGCGTTCCAATTGTCCGCGTAATCGATCCCAAGACCACCGTCGATAACAGCTCCTTCAACCCAACACCCCGTCGCCGCGTGACACACGACAGGTCCGGTGTCCGCAGTCGTGTTGACTGTATTCGATGCGCAGCCGCTGGTCCGTCCACACGCTTGGATTGACCAAGAGTGCCCGGCACCCACATCCGCAAACCATTTCACAAAGTTGCGACTACTCGCTCCGATGACAGGACTGTTAGCCTGCGGCGCTTCAAGCACGCATTGACCGGTGCACACGAAACTGATGGGACTTCCGCTCGAGCCGGAATTGACCGGATTGTAGATTGACTCGAACCGGTTCGTGACGGCCCCGCTAAAGGCATAAGTACCGCCGGCGATCAGAACCGTATCTCCGGCTGCCGCAGCCTCGGAAGGCGCCGGCGTGCCCCGACTCGTGCTTCCCCATGCAGCACGCCCAATCGACCGCCAGGGCGACGACGCGCTGTTGTTCGCTCGACTGACCGAGTCGTTCCCCGTCGCGGCGTTGACGTAAAGCGAGCGTTGGCTCTCCGCTATCTGCGGCGACAGAAGCGTAAGGATCAAGAAAGTCCAACCAATTCGATTCATTCGTTCCCCGTCCGAAACGCTACGGTTACCTCGGCGCTGTTTCATTGTCTCAGACTCCGCATCGAGTGGCTACACTGCCCCCCCAATAACGTAAGCCGAAGTCTAGACCTGCGGTGGCTCAATGACAGTGCACGGCGCGTCGGATACTCTTCTAACTACACAGAATCGAGGGAATTATTCGGTGATCGCTAACGGCCGTCGACGATCCGTTTCCAGACCCTCGCGAGCATTCGCTCCACCCCTTCGACATTCAATGCGTCGCTTTCCTGCAGGGAGATGTCCGATCCCGTCGCAAGCTCTGAACCAGCTCGTTCGCACGAAATCACCGAGATTCCCCACTGCCCGAGATTGAGATCCGCAATCCGTGTGCCGATCACCGGAGCCCCTGGCGGAATGACGAAGCGAGCTTTCTGGATTCGGCGATTCTGAAATCGCCAGGTCTTCGCCTTGTATTTCACGGTCAGATCGTCCGGGTCTGAAGGCTCAACTCCGAGCCCAGGGACACGCTGTGAATACATCGCCTCAAAGTGCATGCTGCCCGCCCAATAGGTGTATCCAGTTTCGATCTTCCCCTGCTGAATCGAGAGCATCGTACTCTCCTTGCAGCCCGCGCAGATCGAGATGAAGAACCCGCTTGAACCGCCGGCGTCCGGTGCGAGCGCGTTCAGCAGCTCTTCCACCGTTACCGCGTGACCACAGCGACACGGCGTTAATGCGAGGGTCATAGGTTGTCCGGCTCCGCTCAACTGAGCTTCCAACTTGAAAGATATGGGGTTCCTGCCAGTCACACCAGAGCTTCGCGTGTTGGTGCGGCGGATCGTCCATCCCTTCGGAGGGCCCCCACCCATAACGATTTGAGAAAATCAGCAGAAGGTGGTCTTCATATCGCAAGCGACACACTTACTACGTCTTTGCGGCATGCCAGATCACATACTCACCCCAGCGGAGCTGTTCCAACAACGAGGGCAACCGCCACGACTTCTCGACGTTCGGTCAGAGATAGAGTTCATGAAGGGGCGCCTCCCCTGCTCCGTGAACCTTCCGATCCTCACCACCGCCGAACGCGCGCTGGTCGGCACTGCTTACGTACATCAAGGCCGCGATGCCGCGACGAGTATCGGGCATGACCTGGTCTCTGGTTCGCGAAAACAAGGGCTTATCGCGGCTTGGACAGTTTATGTTTCAAACGAGAAGGCACAAGCGCTCTTCTGCTGGCGAGGCGGTCTTCGTTCAAAGATCTCTCAAGAGTGGTTGAAGGGAGAGGGCATTCACCTGCCGCGGATTGCGGGAGGATACAAAGCCGCGCGACGCTATCTCCGAGAGGAGTCGGCGCGCGCACTGGCACATCTTCCGCTCGTTGTGATTGGAGGCCGAACCGGGAGCGGCAAGACTCATTTTCTTCTTCGACCCGACATTCAATCTTGGTCGCTGGATCTCGAAGGCTCAGCGAATCATCGAGGCTCTTCGTTTGGCGGAATTCTCGGCGATCAACCGTCGCAGGCGAGCTTCGAGAACGCAGTGGCGTTCGATGTCCTTCGCGAGCGTCCGAGTCCTGGGTTAATTGTGGAAGCGGAGAGTCGAAGAATCGGGCGCTTAAACATCCCGGATGAGATATTCGCGCGGATGCAATCTGCTCCGATCGTCATACTCGAGCGTCCCCAATCGGAGCGCGTGCAGCTCATTTTCAGAGACTACGTTGCAGATCCGTTGGCTCGATTCGAAGCTGCCGATCCCGGGCGCGGGGCGAAACACCTTCGTGCGTTTCTCCTCTCGTCGATCCACAAAATAGAGCAGCATCTTGGTGGCGAACTCTCCACTCGCCTCAGCCGTCTTCTACTGGATGCGCTTCCCGACGGCGATGGCGTCACCCACGCGGATAGACACCACTCGTGGATCGAAACACTCCTGCGAGAGTATTACGATCCCCTCTACGATCGCCATGAAGCGCGTTACGAACACAGAGTCCTCGCGCGAGGTTCCGCCGACGAAATTGCTTCTGCGGCGCGAGACGCTCTTCATTCCACTCAATAGCGGGCGGCATATTTCCTCGGACTGGCGTTCCCGAGGGTTTCGATTGCTGACGCGCCAAACGGACGGCGCCGAGATTCGGACACGGGAAGACGGTAAACAGTGAAGCGCTGAAGCTGGCGCGCAAACGTTGAGTCCCATTTCGCTCAACGTTTGCGCGGCCCCGCTCAGTGCTTGAACGCGTCAAACAGCACCATCACGACCAGTGCGACTCCGCCGAGGAGTGGAAGCACCCCGCTCCACTTCCGCACGACGAGTCGATCGGCACCCGCGATGAACAGCGTGAGTACGAGCAGTATGCCGACTGGATTCAGCCTCCCTCCGTGGATAATGAACGCCCCGAGGCCGATCACGAACGCAGTGAGCGATCCGAGCCAGTATCCCATGGGTTCCGCCTTTCCGAAGGATTCGGGCGAACGAGCGATGCGTGATGACAAACCGACAGCTGTGAACCTTCTCCGTCTTCTTCCCGCGTCGAAGCACGAACTATATCATGTGGCAGATCTGAGGACAGAGTGGCGACGGTGTCGCGTGTTTGCAGAGAACATTGGCGGCGGACTGGTAAGGTTGGAGACCGCTCGCACCTTCTCCGTATCTATCGAGAATCTCAAGAAAGTTCCCGGCTCAGTCCAATGCCCGGATCAATAGGCACTTCAGCTTTCCTCGAACGTTTCTGCGGGTCACCCTTCAGTATGCTTTCGCATAACAGACAGACTCGATTCCCGGGATTATATGCTGGCTCCTCAGACGTCCACTCCGCAGAGCAAACAGAGCGCACGGCTATCGGCGTCCGACGCGGACACCATTCAACGCATGTATGGAACTGCAGGACTCGCTCTGACTCACGAGGTTCTCGTCGCAGTCGCGCGGTTCAATACAGCGGAGCAGCGCTCGCCTTCAGACGCTCTTCAACTTCAGTTCAACGCCGATCAGCGTTCGCTCAGCATTGTCGATCCTCGCGAGTCATTCACGATTCACAATGCCAACACGCTCGTCAACGAGGCGACATCGCGTGCGAACGTCCCAGGTTGGTCGCTCGTTCCGACGACGAAGTCAGCCGGCTCAGTTGAACTACAGTTCGCACCGAAGGGAATGAATCTCCGTGACCAAGCCGGAACGCTCTCGCTTCGCCCTCAGCTTCCGATCTCGGAGAGCGTCGATCTCAACGCACCGAACGAGATGACCCTTGTTCGTGGGCCCGATGAGCTACAGGTGTCCTCCTCGAGGTTAGTAGAGCGGTTCCGCTATCCGACTCAGATAACCGCAATGATCGGCGCAATAGACCCCTCTCAAGAGATTCTGCGTCAACGCGTCGTTGTCAGCGACCCGTCGGCGGTCCTTGTTCATCTCCGAGACTATCACTACGAACCGCGAGCCACCCCCGAGGACGTCGCTCTGATCGAGCGTTTCCAAGGACAGATGCACGGACTCGCAACGAAGCTCGTCAACACGATCGACAATAAGCTCATCTTCTTGGAAGGGACGCACGAGAAGCAGCTCCAGCAGATTCAGAGCCTCGCGGAGTCCGATCGAGCACTGGAGCGTGTTGCGCAAACGCTCATGCAGCGGACTGGATTGACCGAGCTCGATCAAGTTGCCGGAGCGGCAGCAGCTCACATGAAAGAGCGCAGCTACACCAGCATCGAGGAGATGTCGAAGAATGAGAATGATCCACGGGGAGCAGCGTTAGCATTTCTCACGAAATGGCAGCTCAGGAAGAGAGATATCGAAGCGACCAGCCGCCGAGACGCCGGCATCCGTTTCGTGAATGAAGGGCTGTACACACCAATTGCCGCCGAAACAGAAACCTCTTACCGCGTCGTCAGTTCACTCCAGGATGCAGCGCTTCTCGAGGGCAACCTCGCCATTTCCAATCGCGCGATGAACTTGCGAGACGAGACAATCGTCTCACGCGTATTTAGCGAGGGCACTCGGCTCTCACCACAGGGGAGTCGGATCTTTCTTCTCAAGCTCGGCGCTGCTCACGATCTCACCGCGGAGGTGCAAGATTGGAATAAGTCGAACCCCGATCAACAGATCGCCCTCATCGAAGTTTCCCCGCGTTCGCTGTCTAATGTTCCACGATAGGATCCTCTCTTCGTGAGAAGAATAGCCCCTCGTCGTCACGACGAGATTGATCTGCCATTTTGCAGCCTCCAACCATTTCGGCTCGAAACCAGCGTTGTCCCTGTGATGATAGTCGATGTCTGAAGGGTCACTTCCGCGACGGAGCCTTCCCCCGACCGGACTTCCGTGGTGACGTCTTCGGCGCAGCTTTTGTGGTACTACGGCGCTTCTTTCCCTCTCCCGGCAGGATACCGAACCGAGGGTCATCTGCCTTCACTCTCGCCACGATTGCTCCGCAGAGCGACTCAAAGTCCTCGTGCTGTTGTGACAGATAGAGCCACTTCCCCAGGATCGGGTGAACTTCGAGCTCCGGGAACTGCTCCAGCACGCTGGCATGATGTTCGCGTTCGGTAGGAAGAAGAAGCCCGCTCCACGGCTCGGGCTGATCGGCGAGAAGGAGCTTCATTCGGCCGCGGTGGTAGCACGCCCGACAACCGAACATTGGCTTTTCGATATAAGATGGATCCTCTGCGATATCCTCGACGATCCAATGCAGCGAGTGCGGGCGGGTTGTCTTCATAAACCTAGAGCTTGCTCTGTAAAGTGCTCTCGGCAGCCCGACGGGCTACTTGATAAGGTCCTTGCCCTCTTGCGACTTCGACATCGCATCAAACGTCGCCATCACCTGACTCGCGGGTATGCGCATGAACGAGAGCGTCATGCCATCGCGATACTTGCACAGTTGATACGGGTTCTCGATCTTCTGACCAAAGAGCGCAGCCTTGTGAACCCCATTGGCGCAGCTCTCGACATCGTCGACCGGAAGCACGCCGTCGATGGTGGCTTCGAGCAATGCGCCACGCCCTTTCTCGATCGCTT
>JADYYL010000308.1 GCA_020853655.1 Deltaproteobacteria bacterium | reverse complement strand
GAGCGCACCGTTCGCACCCGTCGCGACACACATCTCACCTTCGCAGACCGACTCGACGCGCTGACGACGCACCGTATTTGGGGAACGGGCATCTTCCTCGCCGTCATGGGATTGATGTTCCAGGCAATCTTCCTGTGGGCGCAGATCCCCATGGACCTGATCGACGGTCTTTTCGTCCAGCTTGGAGATTTCGTGACGAATTCGATGCCTCCCGGCGAACTTCGAAGCCTCGTCGTCGATGGAGTGATCGCGGGCGTCGGAAGTGTCGTCATATTTGTTCCGCAGATCGCCGTCCTCTTCATCTTCCTCGGAATCTTGGAGGACACTGGATATCTCTCCCGAGCGGCGTATCTCATGGATCGGGTTCTGCGAGCGTTCGGTCTACAGGGGCGATCGTTTATTCCACTTCTCAGCTCATTCGCCTGCGCTATCCCCGGAATTCTAGCCACGCGGACGATCCCGTCGTGGTCGGATCGGATGGCGACGATCATGGTGGCTCCACTCATGAGCTGCGCCGCGCGTCTGCCCGTCTACACCGTCCTCATCGCCGCGTTCATTCCCTCGACCCTGCTTTTTGGATTCATCTCGCTGCAAGGGATGGCCCTGCTGTCCATGTATATGCTCGGCATCGCCGGTGCTTGCATCGTCGCTTGGCTCCTGAAGTTGACAGCACTTCGCGGCCAACCCGCTCTGTTCGTCATGGAGATGCCGCCGTTTCGCGCGCCATCGATGCGGATCGTCCTCCGCCAGACTTGGGACAGCGTCGTCTCGTTTCTGAAGAACGCGGGGACGATCATTCTCGCCTGCGCGATCGTCCTCTGGTTTCTCGCGAGTTACCCGAAGCAGGATGAGCGATCGGACACACCCCCCGTCGAGAACAGTTATGCCGGGCAAATTGGCCACGCCATCGAGCCCTTGATCCGGCCACTCGGATATAACTGGGAGGTCGGAGTGGCGCTGCTCGCCTCCTTCGCCGCGCGCGAGGTGTTTGTTTCCTCACTCGCCACGGTTTACAGCCTTGAGGCGGAGGATGATTCATCTGCCTCGCTGGTGCAGAGACTTCAAGAAAAGCGCTCGAAAGGAGAGTTCTCCACTCTCTCGGCCGTCTCTCTCATGGTCTTCTACGTCTTTGCTTGTCAGTGCATGTCCACGCTCGCGGTCTGCCGACGAGAGACAGGATCATGGGGCTGGACCGCCTTCATGTTCGTCTATATGACATCGCTCGCGTATGTCTCCGCTCTCGCGGTATACCAGGGTGGAAAGCTGATCTTGGGGGTACAATGACCCAGCGTATCATCGTCATCGCTCTCGTCGTCTCCGCCGTGGTGTATTTGCTTCGAGCGGGCGTGTTGCACTTTCAACGCGCCGCGCGACTTGAACGCGGCTGCACGTCATGCTCGCACTCGAGCGACGCAACCAATCGACCACTCCTTCCTGAGCACGTGAAGCGTGCGCTCCGTTAATTTCAGAGATCGAATCGACGACTCCGAGGTGAGCACTCACTTCGCGCGCAGCGGGGGACCCGGCGGACAGAACGTCAACAAGCTGAACACGAAAGCGATCCTTCGGTTTGCATATCGTCATTCGCGCGTGCTCTCGTCCGAATCCAAACGTCGGCTTGAGGAACTTTTCCCGAATCGAGTGACGGACGATGGCGATCTCCTCCTTTCATCCGAACGGTATCGCAGCCAAAAACAGAACCTCGAAGATTGCTGGGAAAAACTGGAAGCGATCCTCGTCAAGGCGTCGACGCCGCCGAAGAAGCGCACGAAGACAAAGCCGTCAAAGGCATCACGCGAGCGACGAATGAAGGCGAAGAAGGTGACCGGCGATAAGAAGCGTTCACGCCGCCAATTCGAATAACTTACGGAGACGGTGCTTTCGCTTGCGCATGATTTGCGCGCGTCTCGAAGACGACTTGGCGGAGCAGACGAGGTCGTTCGCTCGAGATCGATTTATTCTTCCGCGCCCGCAGCGAGGATCGATCGGAGCCAATCGGGACGAACAGATTTGCGAGGGCTCACATCAACTCGAACGCTTCGAAGTGGGATGCACAGCTCTTGAAAGATTGGGCGCAGTTCCGTCGTTCGCTCTTCCACAAACGCCCCGACGTTCTCAGTGTCGCAAGAGAGTTTGAGCAGAGCTCCTTCAAGGCTCTCACGGAAGTCGACTTCCACTGTTCCAAGATTCGGGAGCGTCACCGAGATTGAGAAATTCTGAAAAGCTTTGCGTCGCTCGCGCTCACCTCGCTTCTCATGGGTCTTCGATTCGTTCTCGACAGCGCTCTCCTGGGACTCGTCGGGCTTCTCGCCTCGCCCCTGCCCTGCGATGGCACCCTGATTCGGCGGGGCGATGGTAACTTCGGCGCCCTTCAGCAGCCCCTCCAAAAGGGACGGAAAGAGCAAGAATGCAGGTTCACCGAGTGATTGCATGAGAACGTTCAACTTGCTCAGAGCCTCCTGCCCACGAAGCATTCGGTCGACTTGTTCAGTGATGTCCTGTCGGAGATTCGCATTGCCGACGGCCGCGAGAAGCGCCTGCGTCTGCGATTCGGGAAGAGCTCCTCTCGAGCCAGCGTCACGAATGGCGTGCCGAGCCGCAGCAACGCCGCGCTCTTGCACAAGTGGAGCGAACGCCCGAACGGCCGCTGCGACGTCCCGGTCTCGTAGTGGCGAGCCCTCTCTGAAGGTGACCCCCTGTCGGCGGAGGAGTTCCGGCACGTCGACTGAACGCGCTGACGGCTGAACTGGTTCGGAATCAGGAGCGAAATCCTGCGAGGGTCCAGGATTGGGACGCGTCCCGCCGAGAGTCTCGGGGAGCGTGTTGGGTCGTCCAGTTGGAGAGGAGCTCGTATCCCCGGAAACCGAGCGCGAGCCACTGTTCTGTGCCATTCGAGCGGGAGAGGCTGCCTCGCCGGTGGCGCCGCCCGCAATGGCAGCGGCGATTCGACCGAATGCTTCCGTGGTCGTGAGTTGAGGGATTGTGCGCGGGGTTTCGGGAGAACGACGCACCGCCGCTTGATCGGGTTCTGCAAGCAGGAGGTCAGCGAAGAGCGCCGTCGCTCGACCGTTCGCCGCCGTCGCAGACACTCCAGTCTTCGAAACGGCACTTTCCGCCCTCCCGGTTTCTCCATTCTGCGCGGCAGGCCCTGAGGAGAGACCACCCCGGAATACCGCATCCGAAGTGCGTTTGAGCTCGGATTGGTGCTCGGCGCTCGGAGAATCCCCTCGCTGCTCAACTTCCGATTGCGCCACGGCCCTCGCTTGCGGAAGGATAAGCGCGAGAGCTTCGCGCGCCGATGTCGAAAGAGGTGCGTCTGCAGTAAGGACGACGCGCAACGCTTGAAGGTTGCGTAAGAGCAGCCCAATATCGATTTTCGGCAGCTCCAGCGGTTTTCCATCGGGCATTGTGGGACGCTGGGGGAGCTCCGGAAGCTGCTCGATAAGAGATCGAATTGCTTCCTCTGTGAGGGCAACGGCCTTCACATCATCTGCCGTAACCCGAGGAGAGGATGCGAGCCGCTCAAGGATCGGGATGAGCTGCTGAGCCACGCGAAGCACCTTTTGTGAGGTGTCGCCGAACCCCTCCGGCTGAGACTCTCGCGCGTGACGGGGAATCGCTTGCGGTGCGAGAGCATCGGCATTCTGCGCCGGTTGGTCGATATCTTCGAGCGCCGGCTGATCGGACACACCGCCGGACGCGAGCGTCCGCATGGACTCGAGATCCAACATCATTCGAGAGATCGCCTTCCAGACATCAGCTTCGGCGCGGGGCCCGCGTTCACCGAGTGTCTGAAGCAGCTGGCGTGTCGACTCGACGGCGTTCTGCACGATGTCGCGCTGCCGAACTGACGCCGGACGAAGTGACTCGAGGAGTTGCTCGACGTCTGCGGCAGCATCTGCGACACGGCGAAATGCAGAACTTTCCACACCCTCCGGAGAAAGGCTTGCGGACAATCGCAGAGCACCAGGCGCACGAAATCCCTTCTCAAGTTCTCCTAGGGCCTCGCTCAGTTGCCGGAGCGCGCGCTCGGCGTTGCGCGACAAAAGGAGCGGACCACTTGGTCCGGTGGCACGCGGAGGCTCATGTGGGATGGGTTTACCGACGAGCTCCCGGGAGGGCCGCTGCGTCTTGGACGACCCCGATACCTGAGCCCCGATCTGTTCGCTTTCGGAACGCGAGACCACCTCTGCCGTCATCGGCACGAATCTGTCAGCAGCCCCGGTTCGACGCGCCGATGAGGCGAGTACTCGCTCCGTCTCGGTCTGAAGTGAAGGGAACGCCGCCTCGTTGCGCGACAGCGGTCGCCGAACGGGCTTTGCAACATCAAACTTCTCCGGACGGAGCGGCTGAAAGCGACCGCCGGATGCGTCTTCGTCGAGGAGTGCGAGGGGTGCTGCGTCGACGTTGAG
>JADYYL010000307.1 GCA_020853655.1 Deltaproteobacteria bacterium | reverse complement strand
TGTGCGGTATATCGGGGTCGGCGAAGGTGCGGACGACCTTCGTGTTTTTTCAGCGGACGAGTTCGTTGACGGCATGCTTGCCGGGGAACTGCCGACGGAAGGAGGTTCGCCCCTCTCCGAGCGGGGTCGAGTGCGCCGACGTCGTCGCGTCGGAGATGACAGCGGCGATGGGAGTGCGGAAGTCGGAGATACTGCGGAGGCACTGCCGCGTCGCGCAGCTGAGGGATCCGGAGAGTAGAGTGCCTTGCCCGCGCCTGTTCGCTGTGTCCACATGCGCCTTTCAGGTGCGGCACCTGTGCTGGCGCTGCAGATTCACAACCCGTTGACGTTACCCCTCGGCGGCTCCGTCCCGACGTCCTCTCGTGACCGCCGTCGGATCTCCTCCGTGAATCACTTCTCTGGGGTCGCTCGCACTGGAATGTTGTGATTCCGTGGCAAAAAAAAAGCCCCGTCCGGGAGGACGAGGCTTCTATCGGAGGACCGAGCGATCGCTCAATCCCCCGGCTTGTTTCAAGCTTACTTCTTGATCTTCGAGATGATTTGCTCGAAGTATTCAACAGGACGCGCGCCACGAACTTGGACGCCGTTCACGAAGAATCCAGGGGTTCCTTGGACGCCCAACGACTGAGCAAGCTTCATGTCTTCGTCGATCTGCTTCGCGATTTCGGCGCTGCCCATGTCAGTCTTGAAGCGATCACCGTTCAATCCGAGTTCTCCTGCGATCTTCACGTAGTTGGCTTCGTTGAGGCCATCTTGCGCGTTGAAGAGGCGATCATGCATCTCCCAGAACTTCCCTTGATTGCCGGCAGCCAAAGCAGCCTTCGCCGCGCCCTTGGCTTCTGCATGGAATGGGAGAGGGAGGTTCTTGAAAGCGATCTTCACGTCGTTCGGATGCTTCTTTTGAAGGTCGTCAAGAACATCGGCGCCCCGTTTGCAGAATGGGCACTGGAAATCTGAGAACGCGACGATGGTGATCTTGGCGTTTTCGGGTCCTCGAACCGGCGATTTCCCAACATCCACCTTCACCGGATTCTTCAACTGTTCGTCGAGCGACTTCGCTTCGTCGGCTTGCGCCTTCTTCTGCTGATCGTCGCGCTTCTTTACAAAGTAGCGCTCGAGGGCATCGCCGACCTTGCCGATGTTTTCATCCTTCGAAAGGAACGAATCCATCGCCTTGCTGAATTCCTGTTCCGAAACTTCAGCCGACGAGACGGCGGGTGCCACCAGTGACGAGGCGACCATTGCCGAGCCGAAAGCAATGAAACGTGAAAGTGAACTGAGCGAATGCATGATAGTGGTGTTCCTCAAGAGGGTAACAGATAAAGTGACCTAAACGCCTTGGGCGAAGCCAGTCCTGGGCGATGCCAGAAATGCGTCGCGCTACGGGCTCTGGAGGTTCTACCCAAAGCCTTCCGACGTATCAAACGGAAAATAATTCAGCGTTGTTGTGTGCATATCGCTCCGTGAAGCGTGATCGCACACCGAGGAAGCGCGATACGCAAACAGCTCGCAGATGTGTTGGTGATGCACGCTCCCGATCGCGTTGAGGAAGGTCGAGGAATAGAGGGCGGCGCTAGCTACTCTGTGATACCCAGCGGGGTGTCACGCCGGGCATCGATGCCGGTGGCCTTGATCGGTAAGGTGGGCGAGAGAAGCTAGCACCGTGATCGTGCTTCGACACGACCCGAGCAAAACTTGATAAAAACAGAGCTAGAATCTTGGATTCGGTCGAAATACTGAAGGGTTAAGCGACAATGAGCGCTCGCCGCTCCGACGAATTCACAAGCGCCTCTCCGCGGCCATCCGTTGCCATTTGTGGCACGCGCGGGATCCCTGCGCGGTACGGCGGATTCGAGACATTTGCGGAGGAACTGAGCCAACGACTCGTCGCGCAAGGGTACCCCACCCGGGTCTACTGTCGACACTCAACGACTCCTGAGCTGAAATCTATCGATGGTGTGGAGCTCGTTCACCTTCCTGCACCTCGTCATAAGTATCTCGAGACGGTTGTGCACACCTTCCTCTCGTTCCTGCATTTACTGGTGTACCCGGTCGATGTCGTCATCCTGTGCAACGCCGCGAACGCACCGCTTCTCCCGATTCTCAAGCTTCGGCGAATCAGAGTCGCAACGAACGTCGATGGCATTGAGCGCAATCGTGCGAAATGGAACTCGATCGGAAAGCTTTGGTATCGACTCGGTGAGTGGAGCGCCGCTCGCTGGAGTCACCGAGTGATCAGCGACGCTGACTTTATCCGCGACTACTATCGAGAGCGGTTTGGGGTCGCTTCTGACGTCATTCGCTACGGTTATAGCGCGGCTCATGAGGAGCTCGTTGCCGAGAAGGTGGCCGGAAACCCATACACGATTCCCGCCTGGCGTGACCTCGCCGTCGTTCGGGAGTTCGGGCTCGAGCCAAACCAATACATTCTTTACGTCAGTCGATTCGAGCCGGAGAACAACGCCCTTCTCGTCATCCAGGCCTTTCGGCAGCTGGACCCAAGTCGCCGTCCGCCCCTGGTGCTCGTAGGCGACGCGCCCTATGCCGACGACTATAAGCGCGCTCTCCGGGAGGCGAGCGGCGAGTGTCCTGATATCCATTTCGCCGGTTATCGCTTCGGCGAGGAGTACCGCGCTTTGCAGATTGGGGCCCTGCTCTACGTTCAAGCGACTGAGGTCGGCGGCACACATCCCGCACTCGTTGAAGCAATGGGATTTGGAAACTGTGTTCTGGCAAACGATGTTCCAGAACACCGGGAGACGCTCGGAAACACCGGTGTTTACTACGCGAAAAACGATTTCAGCGATCTCACTCGTCAGCTTCAGACGCTTCTCGCGGATGCCGCGAATCTCAGCCGGTTGAGGCAACGAGCTTTCGAAAAGGCCCAGTCCGACTACCGTTGGGAGTCCATTGCGAAGCTCTATATTTCGCTCGTGACGCGCCTGTGTCCCGCGCCCCGGACAAAGACGTAGGATACTCTCCCCCCTGATTTTCCGACTCGATCTGAACACGCGTCAGCAAAGATAAATCAAAAGAAGACTTGACCACGTGAGTGTACCGGTCTAGAGCAAAACTAAATTGATGTGTTTTGAGCCTGATTTCGAGGGCTGAAATGCACGCTCAGTTAGGCGACCCTGAAAAGTGTCGCCGATACGCCGAACGTTGTAACCGCCGTATTGTCGAAGCAGTAACAAGCAGAAGTGAGAGCATTGACGTCCTCCAAGACCGTTGTGCGTGGTCGCTGTCCAGTCTTCGCCTGTCCTACCGAAAGCTTGATTCCAAGCTCTCTTTGGCAGGTGTCCCCGGCAGCGCTGCGCCGCTCAGTTGGTCGATGGAACCAGTCTCCAGATTCGTATAACCAAACCTTAAAAGGTGACCTGTGGCAGCTAAGAAAACCAAGACGAAGACCCCGACGAAAGCGATGAAGACGGCTAAGCCTGCTGCAAAGGCGACAAAGGCTGCTAAGCCCGCGAAGGCTGCAAAGGCGACCAAGGCTGCTAAGCCCACGAAGGCTGCTAAGACCGCGAAGCCGACAAAGACCGCGAAGCCAGTGAAGAAGACGGCTGCGAAGGCGACCAAGGCTACGGCGAAGGCCACAGCAAAGACTGCAACGAAGACTGCCGCTCCTGCTGCTCCGAAGAAGGCTGCTCCGACCCCGCCGAAGAAGGCTGTGTTGGTCACCCCGAAGAACGGCGCGACCAAGCAGTACACCCAGTCCGAGTTCTTCGAGTGCGTGAAGGATTCATGCGGATTCATCAGCCGCCGCGATGCTAAGCTGTTCTACGCGAATTTCGCAGACATGCTGCAGAGCGCGCTCAAGAGCGGATACAAGGTCGTGATGCCTGGACTCGGAAAGATCCAAGTGCGCAAGACCAAGGCTCGCATGGGACGTAACCCAGCTACGCAAGAGCCAATGATGATCCCGGCGCGTCGTAAGGTGGCTTTCACCGCGCTGAAGGCGTTGAAGGACGCGGTGCTGTAGTGTCTATGGTTCCAAAAGAGTCCATCACGGACTCTTTTGGAACGAGCTTCCGCAAATGCCCTCCGGGCATTTCAGAGAAGAGGTGAGAGGGAGGGTTCGAAGAGTTTCGAGTCCCTGTCTGGAGCCGAAGCTGAAGTGTGGAGGGATTGTGGGGCCAGAGACCCGGTTCGGACAGAGATGTCTGAGCCGGGTTTTTTGTTTTTGAGTCGTAAGTGAACTTCCATCAAACCGGTTTCCATTCGACTCGCCGCCTCCGACGGCTCGCTCATGGCAAGCCGCAAAAGCCCTCCGGGCA
>JADYYL010000306.1 GCA_020853655.1 Deltaproteobacteria bacterium | reverse complement strand
TGAGTCGCTCTAAGGCGCTGATGTCTTCGATGTCTTGGGGTCGTCCGCTCTTCTTCTTCATCGCAACGAGACTGTCGATCGAAAGAATCGGAATGCGAGTTCCCAGCACGACGACACTGGAGGTCCTCAAGCTCCGAAGGTCCTCTGCGATGATCACGTCAACCAGTTGTGAAGGGTCCGCCGTGTTCACAAAGCTCCAGGCGATCATGTTCCGTTTTGCAATGTATTCTGTTCGAAAATTGAAGACGTCACTCGCGCTGATCGGCAGGCGGCTCTGAAGATGTAGTCCGTTGAGCGCAGATTCAAGCCGCTGAAGGTTTTTCTCGTCGAGGCTCACCACGAGATCCACGTCAAACGTAGTTCGGACTGCGCCGTGAAGGGACACGGCGTAGCCCCCTGCGACGGCGTAGCGAACTTTGTGCTGCGATAGGGCCTTGATCAGTGTGATAAGGAACATATATACATGTATATACAGCAAGGGTTGGTTGCTGTCGAGCAAAGGTTGAGGCTCAATATGCTGGCAGACATTGTGATCATTCAGAACAGAGCGTCGAGTAAGCAGGGGCCATTCATGAAATGTTTTGTCGCCGGATTAGTTGCGCTGCTTCCGTCCGTCGTTATCGCGCACCCCTACTTTCCCATCATCCCCGGCGAAGTGACTGTGCGCGAATATCATTTCCGCGTGGAAGGCGGGATGAAGGGTATGCCCACTGCGCCAGTGCACGGAAAGATGGTCTCGACGGTAAAAGGGGTTGAGGTGAGGGAGGGCAAGCAATTCACGAGGATCGCGACCGAGTACAAGGATATCCCGTATCAACAGAACGCCACCGAAATTTGGGTTCGCGAAGAAGCAGGTGCCGTGATCATGGGCGCGCTTCACGGGGAGAAGTTCGTGGAGACGACTCTCCTCCCTGCGGAGATCAGTGTCGGAAGTGAGTGGGATTATAACGACGGCGAGAAATCGAAACGCAAGGTTTCTCGGTCACTCGCACTTGACGTTCAAGGCAAACGGTACGACGACTGCATCGAGATCCTACGAGTGCTCCCGAAGGCGGGTCCAAGTTCCGCCACGCACAAAGACTACTACTGTCGTGACGTGGGGAACGTGAAGTTCTCATTCTCGATGGCGTCGCCCGCAGGAACTTACATTACTGAGAACGAGCTTAGCGAGCGGCGTTAGGTCTGTCGTTCGACAGTTCCTAGACGTCTGTCCGTTACCTCGCGATCTTCAATCGCGCCGGCCGGCTCTCGCCTGTCAACACGCCGTCCGTGGCGATCACCTTCACAAGATACTCTCGCTGGGTTAGGAACTTCGTCTCGAGCATAACCGATCGGCCGCGTTCGTGCGCGTGTGCGACGAGCCACTCGTTTGTTTCCTTATCCTTCGTATCTCGAATCCTCACAGTGTAAATCATCCCGGTGTAGTGGAGTCGGGATGCGCCTCGGTCGGGTAAGATGAAAGCAGACCATCTCCTCCGATGAGAGATCGGGGAGATCGGAATAAGTGCGATCGAAATAAGAGAAGTAACCTAGTCGCGCTGGTAGAGCACAGATGACCCTTGCTTCTCGTCCGGCGTCGGGCCTGACTGCGCGTACTGAATCGTCACAGGCTGGCGATCCTTGAATACGATACGGCTGATCGATGTTGAAATCGTCGGGCCGAAGGTGCTGCCGGGAGTAAGTCCCGGAACCTGCTCGGCGACGACATTGACCAGGTTGCGCTCCTTCTCTCGGCCCTCGCCGGTCGAGCAGGCATTCAAAATGATCTTTGTGTGAGACCGAATCGCGGGAGCGAGTCCTTGAAATACAGCAGAGTCTGTGACGTCGAGAGTATTCGCGGTGGGATTCGTCGTATCGATCGGTCCAAGCTCTGAACTCGTCCTAGTTCCGTGTCCGGAGAAGACGATGGTATGACCCTCGGTTCCCATCGAGCGGCTGAGTGTCTGGACGATCGACGCCTGGGCCGTTTCGGGGTTCGACGCGGTGTGGAGACGAACCGTGTAGCCTTGCTTCACGAAGTCATCGATGAAGTCCGTCTGCTTGAAAGCTCCATTCCAGTCCGTCGTTGGAAAGACCACATCGACGTGGTGGGTGGACTGCGTGACGGAGCGGCCATCTACGATCGCTTTTAGCGCCATCGGTGAGAAAGTAAACGGTTGAGCAATCGGCTCTGGAGATCGTTGGCTCTCCACAAGGGTGCGGCCGTAGCTCCGGAGTTCGGAGGCAGATACTCCGGCAGAACCTTCGTCGCCCACCGCCATGAGGCGCTCACCAAATCTCACGATATCGCTTGATGTCGGGAATGCTTTCTCGACGCCCATCCGACGATGCGCCTGCCCGAGGACGTCGGTGGAAGACAGTGGGTCCTTTTGAAACTTGTAGATCTCACCTAATGCGTCGGGGGAGGGATTCCTTTCGAGCGTCCGCACGAACTCAGCTGAGTATGCGAACTCGGCGCTCGGCCGGAGTGCTTCGGGCGTATTCTGGGGGATCGCTCCGATGATGCCCGTTGTTGTCCGCAGCCCCGCGAGAGATTGGATAGACTCGGCGGGGAAAGTCCGAAGTCCTCGTTCGTAGAACGCCTGGGTCGCGGGAGCGTTCGATAGTGGACTGGCAAGAAGCGCGCGGGACTCGGGAGTGAGATTCTGTCCGTCTGGATCGATCCGGGTTTCTTTTCCTTGGGAGGTATTCACAAGGTACGACGTCGCTAACCTGCGAAGCTCTGCGGGCTGGGAAGGATCGGAAGAGAGTTCGCGCGCAATATCCTGAACCCTCTGTCCTTGCGAAGAGTCGAGCGGAGTATTGTCACGGAGCCCCCGAAAGGCTGAAAGGCGTTCAAACTCGGCAACATTCGGATCAAGAAGCCGTTGCTCCACCAATTCTCGGCCGCCTGGGCCCCCACGACGAACGAGATGGTCGGGT
>JADYYL010000305.1 GCA_020853655.1 Deltaproteobacteria bacterium | reverse complement strand
TTGAGGAGTTCGTTCATCGAGCGGGGGCGAAGAACCCGAGCGATCGATTTGAAAGTGTCGATGAGATGCTTGAAATTCTCGAGGCTCAGATCAGCGGAATCAAGCCGCCTCGTGCAAGGCGTTTCCCGGCGGCGTGGCAACGGGCCGCGATTCCCACCTTGGCTTCCCTCGCGTTGTGCTTGCTCGTGGTTGTCATCGGGGTGGCAAGTCATCAAGGGCCTGTGCCTGTGGCGCCGAAACGAGTCGATCCGCCGCAACCGCCAAGTTCGGCGTCTGTCATGCAAGCGAAGCCGCCTATGGTGGCGCCTACGGCGATTGCACCGCTCATCGAGTTCGTTCCAATGCCCATGCAACAGAACTCGAACCGCCAACCATATCCTGAAGATCGAGATCGGTATCGCGAACAACCGAGGAGAGACGAGTCAATGCGACGTCCAATGCGACCGGTTGAGCGCATGAAAGATCCGCGCCGGCTTCGCGAGCAGTTCGAAGAACGACGTCCGATATTCCGCGATCCTCGGAATCGATAGCGGCACTGCGATCGTCCTCAGGCCAGCTCCGCCAAGTCTCGCTCCACAATATCCCCAAATAGAAGAGCTCTGCCGATGCTCTCTCGACGCGCCATAGCGGAGCCCTACACGGCCAAGTCCTTGCAACTATTCGTAAACAGAGCCCGATGGGGAACACGCGCCGAAGGGGGTCTGCCTTGAGGCGACAGCGTCCTGAAAGGCGGCATAATATCGAGGCAGTATTTACTCCGGAGAGCACCTTCATGCCGACAGTCGAACAGGACAAGCCTCGTTCAAGTGAACAAACCTCAAGTGCGAAACTCCCCGATCGCGAGGAGCTTCAGGCCCTCATTGAGCGCGCAGCTGGTAGTTCTGTGTTGGTAACGACCAATCCGGAGCGCGACGCGAATATTGTAAAGATGAACCTGCAAGCGAAGGGAATGAACGCAGCCCAGGCCGATGCAAAGGTACTCGATCTTCAGCAGGAGTATGCGATTACCTTTCCCACCCAAGGTCTCGGCGGTTGTCTCGTGGTCCTGCGCGACTTTGATAGTCAGAGCGCTCTCTATCTGACCCCTGTCGTTCGAAAGCTGTCCAATGACGAGAATCTCAAGGGAGAGTTCCGCCGCTTTGAAGCACTTCGCTCGGGGGCGATGTGCCAGACCGAAGGCGTGCTGGGTGAAATGGGGTTCTCCATGGCCCGCGATCAGGGAGAGAGCAAGAGCAGCTATCTAACTCGGCTCGAAGAGCGGGAGCGGGTTGCAGCGACATACTCAGAGGGGGTCGCAGCGCTTCTCTATCTTCGGGATGCTTCCCTGAGCGGCGATGCTCAGCGCATCGCTGATTCCCGGCAACTCGTTACGGCCGTGAGGGACGAGCGCGTCTCCGAGAAACGCCCGATTTTGGCGCCAATCATCGCCGCGCTGGATCGCGCGCTTCAGGTGCCGCAGTCCGTCTTGAAAGAGATCAAAGACGAGGCCGCTGTGCACGAGACCGTGAAAGGGTGGGTGAAGGAGATGCAACGACCCGCTGCGCAATAGCCTGCGCTGCTGAGTTCTCTCCACTCGAGGCAGACCGATTCGAACTCATACCGATTGCCGCCCCACTTGCCGAATACGTGACCGCTACGGAGAACCCCTCAGGACCGCTGCCGAAGTTCCCGGCCGGGCGTCTCGACGGTGGGCGAACTCGCTGAACAGCACATCCGTCTCCTTGTTCGCATAACATCCAGCATTATCATTGTGGAGGTCGTATGAAGGTTTTTGCTCTTAGTCTTGCGCTTATCGCCAGTCCGACACTCGCTTTTGCTGCGAGTAGCGTCGATGCCGCCGGAGTCCTCGATATCACTTTCGAGAGTTCGTTTGTCGGCTCAAACGCTGTCGTGACTTGTGAACTCGGATTTATCAAGGTCAATAGTGTCGATCCTGATTCGGGGCCTGCTTCCTGCGCAGCAATTCGTGCGATCACGGTCGTCGGCTCGCTCGGTAACGATCGAATTGAACTCAACAGTCTGACATCCCTCACGATGCCCGCTCTTCGCTCAACGAGTTTGAACGGCGACAATGGCGACGACACCATTCGCGGATCGTTTGCTGCAGATATTATCGATGGCGAGTCGGGCAACGATCTCCTCGAAGGTTACGACGGGAAGGATAAGATCCTCGGGGACTCGGGTAACGACACGATCTACGGTGGAAACGGAAACGATACGTTGAAAGGCGAATCGGGAAACGACCGCATCTTCGGTCAGAACGGCAACGACAAACTCTACGGCAATAGCGGGAACGACTATCTCCGCGGTGGGAAGGGCGACGACTCCGCCGATGGTGGGTCTGGTTCCAACAGCGTCAAAAAATAGCCTTGGATCACGCTTTGTGTGGTGCGGCAGCGTGCCGCCCACGTTTCATCTCACTGTTCGCGTATGCGTTCGTCCGCGCTGCGCCCGAGCTTATGGGAGTGTGCAGATCCCTTCTGCCCATTCCGAAGATATCCCCTCGCCGTGCACTCGATATATCGACTCTGGAGTGATTCTTCCCCAGGCACCGCTCTCATGGCTGCTTTTCATCTCTGCAGTCTTTTCGCATGACTCCCTCAAGCGGCGCGTAACTCCGATTCCTTAGGTGATCGTCCAGTGGAGCGGAGGAGCTTTTCCTGGCTCTCCTGGCGCTGTTCGTGTGTTACGTTCTCAACCAATCTGCGAAACCCACCGACAAGAAGCTATCTATCTGCCATCGGAGATTCCTATATGAAGCCCCTTTTCGATGCGTTGTTTGCCCTCGCGCTCCTCATCCCGTCGATCTCGTTCGCGGAGGAGGACTCTTTTCGACTGCTTGAGCGAAGAAGCGAATGGCGCAGCACAGGCGCGAACAACGATCTCGTTCGAAATGAATCGCTCTTTTCGTTCGCCGGTCGGGCCGGAAACAAGATCCTTCGAACGGACAATACTGAGACCAATATTCATTCACACTACGTGGGGAATCGTTCATCCTCGATGAAGAACTACATGTATACGGGCCGCATGCGCTTGCTCGATGCAAACGGTGGCGTCGGCGTGACGTTCTATTCGAAGTATCTCAACTCCGACACATACTACCGCCTCCGTCGTTACGCTGGAGAGCCGACATTTCACATCGCGCCGCACGGCACAGAGATCACGTCTGGCACGGTCGATACAGGTGTGAATCCAGTCGCCGGCGTCTGGTACAACTTCAAAATCCTCGTCCGAACGACGCGCGCGGGAACTCGTATTCGCGCAAAGGTGTGGGCAAAGGGAACGCGTGAACCGCGCGGCTACCAAGTCGATGCGACGGACGCGAGCGTGACCCGCATCCGAACGGGCCGACCGGGCGTGTGGGCAATGGCAGATGGCCGCAAGGAGTGGGTCAACTTGGCGGTGCAGCTGGTCGACTAGCGTCCCAAGGTGCCGGGCTACTTCATGCGAGCTCGGCACCGCGTCTTCTCCAAAGGTGCCGGCCTCATGCCGTCCGCTCTATAAGCCACTGAATCCGAGCATTCGACGTATTACCGACGAAACGTATGGTCGGGAGGGCGTCTTTCGAGGGGAAGGCGGGCAAGGTCGCCTCCCTACGTCCTTACCCTCGCAAGCAATCCGAGCAATCGCGCCGTCTCCGAAAGAGCAAACTGCTCCGTCGGATTCCCATGAGCCGCAGCGAGCTCAACATGCGGCTCTCCGGCCGCAGACTCTCCGACCTGTTTGTGAAACGCGAGAGAACCAAGTTTTACCGCGCGTGTCAGTGCGCTCTTTGTGTCAGCAAAGTCGAACTCGTTCTTCTGAAGAAGCTTGAGATCCGCCTGAGAGGGATCGAAAACCCCGTATTGTTGGCGCTTCACCCGAGCGTTCATCTCGTCGCGGAAGCGCCCGTTTGTGAACCAGCCGGCATAGGTGTCCCCGCCGGGACAAAGCGAAAGGAACTGACTGAGATGCGGATCCTTCTCCGGCACTCCCCCAAACTGGCCGAGGAGCGCCATCATGTAGTGTGTGGTCGATGTCGTTTGCGCAACGCTCTTCGCTGCGTTCTCAACCCATTCCGCCGGTGGTTGCGTCTTATGATCGAGCATGACCTGCTTCGTCTTCACTTGAACGGAGATCTCTCCGAAGCCAACCTTCACCGCCTCCGCGAACCCCAATTCGTTCTCTCGAAGGTGATCTTGCCGATGCAGATACTCGTGGACGGCGAACTCTGAGTAATGCAGTCGAGCATCGAGCTGATTCGGAGCGATCGCTCCCTTCATGCCAAGTTGCCAAATCCGGTTCTGCAGCGTGTTCCCTGTCGGCAGAACCATCGCTAACTCTCCAGACGCTCGAACATCGTGCATCGCCATGCTCGTCGCCTTGCCAGTGAGCTTCTCGATGGCATTCGCGTCGACGAGATACAGCGGAGTATCTGGGCGCAGCTTCGATTCGATGCGGAACGCAGGAACTTTCACTCCATCGTCGTTCACGTAAGTCGTGCTGGTCGCTCTGCCCCAATCGAACTCTTCGGAGATCCGTTTGCCTGGCTTTGAGAACTCGAGCCGATCACGCGATGCTCGGACTTCGGCGAGCTGCTTGGGCGTCAATGGCGGAACCACAACACGCGCGGCTCCGGAGCCTTCATTCGCGAGCGACGCCGGCGGCTTCGCAAGAATCGCGGGAGCAATCGGTTCTTTGGGCGTCGATGCCTTTTCTGGACTGTTCAGTTGTTCGGCTGTTGCCGCGAGCACTTCCATCCCCCTCCGCCTCTGTTGGTAGGATCGTTATGGCTCGCTCTCGGTTGCGCGTATCCTTGAAGGCCCGAAGGAAATATGTCCTACCCTGCGAGGAATATTGAGCGTTTTTGCATCGGCGACGATGCGCGTCGTTTTGAGCCGCTGAGTCTCGATGGAGGGGATCTCAGGTCGTAGAAAGTTTGCGGAATGCAAACATCGATAGAGCTGAGGATTGAGGGAGGTATGCGATGACTTGCAACCTATTACGTATATCCGCGGGAGCGGCCCTCATTCGTTGTCGCGGCTAGTTCGGTGGAATCAGGAGATGCCAAAACTCCGGATCCTCGACACCCTCGTGATACGTCGTGAGCGTATACGTTGCGGCAATCGAGAGGATGCCAACGATCGCCTGGAACGGTGTTCGACGAAGCGCAGAGTGCAGCACGATCGTCATCTCGAGGGTCGTTCGAACTTCCTGAGCGGGTGTGATCTTGAAGACCGAGTGCTCCTTCCCTTCTCCCACGACGAGTATGAAGCGTACTTCGCCGGCAGGTGTCAGTGCGAGAAAGCCGAGATTCAGCTTGATGTCGCGCTCAGAGATTCTCACGTAGACGGTGTTCACGGGAAGATCCGACTCGTCTCCGATGCTGTCCGATCGGTGCTTCACATTGGGCTGGTGGACACAGATCGTATCGTCGAGCCCGAATGCTCGGAGCGTTGCACGCAGCTCTCTCGCAAGCTGGCTGGCGCCTCGGTTCAGTACCGCCCGGATAGCGCGTGGAGTTGCACGTGCTGCTTGCCTACGCCTTCTACATCTCATCCCGTCCCTCCCTGATGGATCTAACATCGGCGCCATCACGCCCGAGCGAGCTGCTCGCGCAAGTGCCACCAGGGCACCTGAACGAGCAGCTCGCTCAATTTAAGGAGAGATAAAAACCAATGAAAATCAGGTCATCGCTACCCCCAGGACGACAAGAGGTAACGGCATCGACATCTACCCTTCTGTGTATGTTCAAGCGGATATTACACTGAGGTAGCGCGGTTGCGGAAACACCTATTCTCGATCTTTACCGCCGGAGCGGCGCGAAATACGGGCAGAAACGGGGAGTGCGTCCTCATAGTTCGGTCGAAAACGGATTCGACTCACGAAGATGAAATCGAATCGGAGTTCAGAAGATGTCAGAGATGATAGAAAGTGTCGGTGTCATGTAACCTCTGCGCCCGCAGGAATCACTCGGTTTCCCAAGCGTTCCGGCGGGCGGATGGAGAGCGGCCTTGCTTATGGAACCGAGAGAGAATTCCCTGAGAACGCCCGCTGCGCTTCAAGTAGAGTCGCTCTTTTTCTCTTCACTCCCCTTGCTGTGACACGAGAGAAGACGAGCTTCCGTGGCGCGGAAGATTCATCTGCCCTCGGCGTTGAGAACAACGGCGTGTTCTGGTGGAGCATCTCTACTCGCCCATGCTTCCCAGAATACCGCGGACAGGAGGATGGCCGCGCCAAGTTGCTCCTGAGATGTTGGTATCGTGCCAAATATCAGCGCCATCCACACCATTCCGAGGGGTGCTTCCGCGGAGTAGATCATGTTCGCGGTTTGCGGCTCGAGCGCTTCGAGCGACTTGACGATGACCGCGTAGCCGAATCCGACGAGTAGGCCGGAGAAGATCACCGCGACCCAGCTGCCAGAATCGGTGAGCGACCCCCCGATTCCATTCGCCGGGACCACAAGCCCGAATGCCAGCGCTGAGAGGAGCACTCCAGCGAGGACATCCGTATCCCGTTTTCCCTCGGGACGCCGTTTGTGCAGGACGCTGAAAACGCCGAACGCCGCGCCTGCGAGAACTCCAATGGCGAGCGGGGCCGCCCCCAGTTTGGGGAGCGCTTCACGGCTGTAGGTGAGTAGCCCCCCAAATGCAAGGAGCTGCCGCACCCAGAAACCGGTTGTGACATGGACTCCGTATACGATCCGGTTCAGGAGCGCTGCCCAGACGCTCCCCGTTGCGAGCAACACAATCGCAGCGCTCGGCGAACCGAGAACCGCAGAGATCACAAACAACGGCGAGACGACCGAACAGAAAAAGATGCACCGCAGTTCGTGCGGGTCTTTCAGATCCTCCTTGGTTGGAAATGTGCGGATGATCGCCAACAAAACCACAGCCGCGATCCCCATCCGAACAGCAAGGTGCAGAGCAATCCCCCAGTGCACCAATGCTGCGAGCGGAGTTGTGAGACTGAACGTTACGACACCCAGAACGGCGAGAACGACCGACTGATTTCTAGTAAGCCTTCGAGACACCGACACCCCCTTCTCGATGAGGACAATGCACATCGACAAGAGGGTGTTGGAATAAGGACGGGAACGAATTGTGAAGGAACTGCTTTAAGTTTAGCGCTAATGTTGTGCGGATTCCTAGCTAGCGGCCGGACGATCGACGTGCGAAAAGAATGTCAAAGATTATCGCGGCCTTGCGCGTCGTGAGACGACTTCATGCGAGAGAGTCAAGAAATCGAAATGTTCTGCTGGAGCCGCGCTACTCATTCCAAGGACTGTCTGCTGAAAGAGGGACGCTTCTTTACTCTCCTCCGTTCATAATCTCTCCCATGCAGACAAACTTGAAGCGTTTCGAAAGCATCGATCTCCTGCGCGGAGCCGCCCTCACGGTGATGTTTCTCGTCGGGCGCTC
>JADYYL010000304.1 GCA_020853655.1 Deltaproteobacteria bacterium | reverse complement strand
CCGACCAACTCGGCGCGTATTACACCCCGCTCGCCGTCGTCATCGCCGCAGTCGCGTGGGGCATCAGCGGCGATCCAACTCGTTTTCTGGCGGTTCTCGTGGTCGCCACGCCTTGCCCTTTGCTCATCGCCATTCCGGTCGCACTGATCGGAACGATATCCCTCGCCGCCCGGAGATCGATCGTCATTCGCGACCCCGCGTGCTTGGAGCTCATCGACTCGTGTCGGACGATCATCCTGGATAAGACCGGCACGCTCACTCAGGGGAAGCCGAGCCTGACGAATATTCACGTGGCTCCAGGACAGAACCCCGATGAGATTCTGGCACTCGCGGCAACGCTCGAGCAGTATTCCAAGCATCCGCTTGCAGGGGCGGTCATTCGTGAAGCCGACAATCGGAAAGTCTCGCTCCGTGAGGCCTCTGACATCAGCGAACCGCCGGGGTTCGGACTTCGTGGAACCGTCGATGGTCGTCAAGTCGCGATCACGGGACGGAAACATGTCGCGGATCAACAGGGACTGCCTCCTCAAACCGGCGGTCTTGAATGCGTCATCCTTCTCGACGAAAAGTATGCTGGCACACTCGTGTTCCACGATCGCCCCCTGACGGAGAGTGGCGCCTTCGTCCGTCACCTCCGATCTCGACACAAATTTGCGAAGATTATGATCGTGTCGGGAGATCGCGAGTCCGAAGTCCGCCACCTCGCTGACCAAGTGGGCATCACAGATATCTACGCCGAGCAGACCCCAGAGCAGAAAGTCGAAATTACCCGCGCAGAGACAGCGAAGGCGCCAACGTTGTTTATGGGGGACGGGATCAACGATGCACCAGCGCTGCTCGCCGCAACGGTCGGCATCGCCTTCGGACCTCAGAACGACGTCGCATCGGAAGCAGCTGGCGCCGTGGTTCTGGAAAGTTCACTCGTGCGAGTTGACGAACTATTTCATCTCAGCCGACGAATGCGCCGCATAGCACTCGAGAGCGCGGTCGGCGGCATGCTGCTCAGCGTGTGCGGTATGTTTTTCGCGGCAGCGGGACTATTGCCGCCTGTCGCCGGCGCACTCGTGCAGGAAGCGATTGACCTTGCGGCGATCATGAACGCGCTGCGCGCATCGTTCGCACCGTCGAACCTGACCGACGTCGACTCAGTCTGACGCGCGCTCGCCCGGCGATAAAATCGCAGGCGCAGGCATCGCTTGCTTCGCTGATTTCACAAAATCGAGAATGGCACGCTCTTCCGTATCGGAAAGCTTGGCCTTCTCGCGCATGTGCGAAATGATCTTCTCCCATTGGGGATTCGTAAAGTCTTCGGGAGTATGGTTTCGATGACAGACACCGCATTTATCCGCCCACAGCTTTGCGCCTGCATCTCTTTGGTCGCCGTTGCCTGGCGCATCGATATCACGCGCCGTCCCGTCTGGCGCAGCGTGAACGGAACTACTGAATGCGAACACCCCAATGCCGAACATGGTCAGCAGCGCGGCTGCTTTCAGCACATCGAATCCTGAATGAGTCATTCAACTCTCCACTCGAAAGCCTATTCATGTTTCCGGTAACCTCGCCACATACCACGGAGTATCGCTTGAGATGAAGGTCCTTTTGATCCAGCGCTCCGCAACCTCTCCAGAGAAGCAGGACTCACTCCGAACGGACATTCACACCCTCTTTCGGTCGACTCGTCGACAATCCGTGGTTATGTCACACTGAGGACAGCGGCACTTCTCAGCCAACGTAGAGGTCTCCATGGAAAAGTCTCAGAACGAAAAATCCGGCAGCTTCGAAGTTCGCGACCCGCTCGGAGAGATTCGTAGACGAGCCGAAGAGCTTTGGGCGGACGCTGGTCGACCGACGGGGCGAAGTTGGGAAGACTTTGTGCCCTCCGCCGAGGAGGATCTTCTGGCTGGAGGACCCGGAGGCGTTCCGTCTGGACGCGCTCGCCGGGGATTTCAACGACGAGAGGTTTCTGATGAAGTCGCCTTCGTCCGCGCGTATGGAGAGAATGCTCTTGTTCGAGCAATTGCAGACGCGCTCACGGATCTGCTGGACGAACACGAAGCGTTTAGTCTTGCACATCTGCTGAGACACAACGCCGTTGAACTCGCAGAGACCAACGTGCTTTGCTTCCCCGATCAAGAATCGATTGCGTTGGCGCTGGCTGCACTTGCCGGCGAGTATCCGCTCTCATGGCTGAAAGACATCGGCGTCGCAAGCCGAGATGCCGCAACGCGCGAGCAGAAGCTCCAGTATTGGAATGACCGGATACGCGAATGGAACAGCGCATCCGTTGCGCTCACGTTCGCCGATCGCAACACGATACAGCGACTTCATGCGCAGCTCAGTCAGTGCGACTCTTTCAAGTCGGTCGCACCTCGGTAGCCGAGCGAACAATTCGAGAGAGAAAGGAGATAAGGACTGGCGAACTCTGTCGATCAGGACAATCGATTCATCGCAAACCCGCCGACGGGGACAATGAGGGCTGGGCAATCCGTCGTGCGAATCACTCTTTCTGCGACACTCCCAAGAAGAAGGTGTTGAACTCCTCGTCGACCATGAGTCGAGAGAATGATGAGGTCAACGTCTCTGGCCTTTGCAAAATTGACGATATCAGCGCCGATAGATTTCTCCTGGCGAGTCACAGTGGTGACGACAAGTTCGGACGGAAAGTGTCGAGCATGAATCGCCGAGATCTCAGACTCCGCTCTTTGTTGTAACTCGCCCCAGATGCTTTCGACATCGCACCCGAGTGTCATGTGATACGACGCGGAGAGCACGTCGTCGATCACGTGAAGGAGAATGATTTGCGGATGCAATTCCTTGAGAGCCTCGGCCTGGCGGCGAGCATGAGGGAACACGCACTCAGCCTCCGGGGAGAAATCTGTCAACACCAGTATGCGCGGTGGCCGATCCTTTCGCGCCGCATGACGTGCCCCGGGTCGAGATGGAATGACGAAAGTCGCGCAGGGGCTGTGGCGAAGCGTCTCCTCCGCAACACTTCCCATCAAGAGTCTTCCGAGTCCGGAACGACCGTGAGTAGCAATCACCAGCTCTGAGCACGATCGCGCGCGCGCATACGTCGCAATGTCGTGTCCGACGGCACTCGTCCCCCGAAACGTATCGACGTGCACAGGACAGCGGGGAAAGAATTGGTCCGCCAGAGTTCGGAGTCGACCACGGATAGGATGTTCCATATCGCGCGCCGGATCGTCTCCAATGACAGAAGCGAACTCGGGGTCGAACGCCACCGTCGTCAACCGTGGATCTTCGATGATGGTGAGTAGCGTAATGTCGAGCTCTTCCGCACGAGTGCGATACTGCGCGGCCGCGAACTCGAGAGCGCAGAGCGATTGTTCAGAGAGGTCTGTAGCGACCAACATTCTCGTCTTCATGCATCCAGTATACTCCCGTTCGCTATTTGGAGAGCACTACTTCGTTTAAACATGAATATCGCGCTCATGTATGGAGCGAGGTCGAAGGAAAACGGGTCGTATCGATAGACCGAGCGGTCGGCGAGCGAAAGAGGGGGAGACGGAGCAACGTGATCGATCACACCGCTCCCCCTCTCAGGACGGAGAGCTATGGAAGTCTCACTGTCGCAGTCCAGGCCCCCGGGCCTTCGACCTTGATGTAAACGGGAGCAGCCTGAGCCGCGAACGTCGCCGTTCCAGAAGAGGCGCTTGAAGTCTCGAAGACCTGCTCAACGCGACGCTCCGAGGACGCATTGAAGACCTTGATCTCGAACTCTCCTCCCCCCGGGAACACATAATCGATCGAGCCCCCACTCGTCGCCGTGAACACGACGCTCCGGCGCTCTCCAGGACCCGTGAGCGAGAGTGAAGGAGCGCCACCACCTCCGCCACCACCGCCGCACGAGTTATCATCGTCGAATGAATGCTTCGAAAATCCCGAGCGGCGAGCGCTGCGCGAATCATCGTAGCAGCGATATTTTGCTTTGGCAGAAGAGAACTCCCCTGTTTCGCGATCCACCACGACCGGGCACGGCACCCGATCAGCGAACGCCTCGACAGAAACGGATAGAAGCGGAACGGCACAAAGGGCGAGAAGAGCGGCTCTCATACATATCTCCTGATTTTCACAAGAATGACTCAGCCAGTATATGTCAGGCGAGGATGACCCGGCGAAGACATTCGCTGATTGCCGCATTAGACGCTGACAAGAGCCACCTAATCTAGAATGTGGCACTCATCTTTCTTCGGGGGTCGCGCACGAGTGAAACACGGTGCGCATGACAATAACCGTCACGATAACGTGGGGATACTGGAGATGCTCTCTCCAGGAAGCTTTTGAAACGTCAGGCAGAAGAGATTGAGCTGGGGAGAGGACAGGCTCGAAAGAAATCGATGTAGGCGCGTCGCAGAGCTAGGGGCGTGTGCCGCAACTCGCGCGACGAGCTCCCCCGTGGTGCACATCGAAGACGCAAGCACCTCTCGCCGCGATGGGCGTGTGAGCTCTCCCCACGTCCGATCGAACAGCTCTTGCTGAGATGGCTGGAGGGATTCGACAAAACGGGGCAGGTGCTCGGTCAGCGAAGCAGGTATGCCCCGAATACCGTGGCCCGCTTCTGCAAACGAGCAGAGCTGGGCGAGGGTGTGCTGATTCGCAGCCGCACAAAGATACGGCTCTTCAGAAACCGGTCGAAGATCGACGGTGCGCGCAACGCTCTTAAGGGCAGCCTCACGAGATTT
>JADYYL010000303.1 GCA_020853655.1 Deltaproteobacteria bacterium | reverse complement strand
TCAGCTCACTGGCCACGGCGAGGTTGCGGTCGGTATGGACCTTCTCTTTCAACCATTCGAAACCGGCCATATTCAGGCGTCCCCCCTTGGACGCCCCTTCAGAATACTTCCCGCTGAGGAGACCCGAGGCGAGCGGACTCCAGATCGTGGTCCCCAGCCGCCGCTTCTCAAAGAGTGGCGCGTACTCCTCTTCGACTCGGCGACGCGTGAGGAGATTGTATTCCGGTTGTTCGACGACCGGCATGCGAAGCCCAAGGCGTTCGGCGATCTGGAACGCCTCTTCGATTTCGGCCGCGCTCCATTCTGACGTCCCCCAGTAGAGCGCCCTCCCTCTCGCGATCATGTCGCTCATCGCCCAAACGGTCTCTTCGATCGGCGTCTCCGGATCTGGGCGGTGGCAGTAAACGATGTCGACGAAATCGAGCTGCATCCGGCGGAGGGAGTCCTCAATCGCCTGCATCAAATACTTGCGGTTGAGGGTTCGCTTCTCGTTGGGCGTGTCGTGGAGCCCCCAGAAAAACTTCGTCGAAACGACGTAGGAGCCCCGTCTCCAACCGAGCTTTCGGATGGCCTGGCCCATCAGTTCTTCAGCCTGCCCTTTGGAGTAGACCTCCGCGTTGTCGAAGAAATTGACGCCCGCATCGTAAGCGGTTTGCATACACTCGAGAACGAGCGACTGATCGAGTTGCTTCTGGAACGTCACCCAAGAGCCAAAGGAGAGCTCGCTCAGTTTGAGCCCAGTGGTGCCCAGTCGTCGGTACTTCATGTTCTATCCTCCAATCTTCTTTTCCACCGGGCGGCGCACACGAGGTGCGACGAAAAATAAAGAGCGATTCTTTTGAAAAATATTCAGTTCTAAGAGGTATTCGCTGAGATTTCTGACAGACTCTGAACAGGACCGCTATGAGGGGGACTCTAGCAGGGTTGCGGAGAAGTCGTCTTCCGGACAACTTCCCCAGATTGAGCGACCTCATCGCCACCTAAAATCGCAGACAGCGATCGTTGAGCAGGGTTTTTCACTACCCTGCTCAAGAACCGCTGAAGAAGTCCCCATCCGGGGTTCCTCTATTTTCAAAATAGAGTAGGTCCAGCCGCGCCAATCGCGGATAACTGGGGACAGAGATTATGGAGAGCGTATGAAGCGAATGTTTGCGTTAGCTGCCCTCGCCCTCATCGGGGTCCCGGAACTCGGGCTGGCGGACCCCGTGAAGATCGGCGTTCTTCTCCCCCTCTCGGGTCCGTTCGCGAGCTTTGGCGACCGCATTCGCGGGGCGATGGCGAAGGAGTCATCCCCAGGGATGGAGTTTGTCTTTGAGGACGAAGGTTGCGAGCCGAAGCGCGCGCTGCAGGCGTATTCGGCGCTCGCGGACCGACAACAGATCAGACTCTTTCTCGGCCCCCTCTGTGGCTCACCACAGATTGTTGTCGCAGAATCGATATCGAGAAGAGACCACTTCGCACTTCTCGGAAGCAGCGCACCCTCTCGGACCTTTGTGCTCTCGAACGGGAAGATGTTGAGCACACAACCTCCCATCGAACGAGAGGCCCGCTTCCTCGCCGCAGAGATCTTCAATCGCGGCTACTCTCGGGTGGTGACGGTGTTCTTTGAGAACGAGTTTAGTCGGGCTCACGAGGCGGCATTCGTGAAGGACTACCGAGGCACGGTCGCTGAAACGTTTGCTTACGCAACGCAGGACGCGTCGACCTTGAAAGCGATCGCACTCAAGCTACGCACGATCAAACCTCAGGCGATTTACCTTCCCGATGCGTCGCCGATCTTCGCGGGTTTTCTTCGAGAACTTGGCGCTATCGGATTGTCGGACATCCCGGTCTTCTCGGTGTTCTCTGCAGAATCTCCCGATCTACTTCCGCTGATCGCGAAGGAGCGCTCTCGAGTTTTCTACTCGTACCCCGAGACACAGGGGCATGACGCGATGACCTACTTTCCAGCGCTCGCTGCGAGATCCATGGTCAAAGCTGCTCTCCGCTGCGGGGGCGTTCCTGAGTGCACGCGCGCGCGAATTCGCGAAGAGCACGTGTTCGCTGATGACGGTTCGATTGAAGGCGACTTCGTGCTGAAGCACGTGGTCGATGGTCACTACGCCAAGGTCAATGTCCCGTAGCGAGTGTCGTCGGTGCCTCATCAACGGCGGGCGCTCGTCGGTTCTCAGGAACCGAACACCTCACCGAAGAACTCGCGCATCTCCCGGTAGGAGCGCTCCGCGACTGATTTGTTGTAAGCAAAGCCCTTCGAGAGATCGTTCCCGGCATCAGGATTCGTAAAGGAATGCACTGCGCCGCCGTATTCATGGAGCTCCCAGGCCACCCCGCCCCTGCGCATCTCCTCGCGGAATGCTTCGACTTCTGCACGGGGAACGAGCGGGTCGTCCGCACCGTGGAGTACGAGCACTCGACCTCGAATGTTCTTTGATAGCGTCAGATCGTCAGTGTTGAGTCCTCCGTGAAACGACACGAGTCCGCGCAGCGGAGCACCCGTGCGGGCGAGTTCTAGAGAAGCCGTGCCACCAAAACAGAAGCCGATAGCCGCGATTTTTGATGAGTCGACGAGTGCGCTTTGGGAGAACACATCGAAAGCTGCGCGAGCTCTCGAGCGGAACAACTTCCGATCGGACTTTATTTTGGTCGCGAGGGCTCCCGCCTCCTCCATGTTTGCGGCCTGCTTCGCGTTGCCATAGATATCTGCGACGAACGCCCGATACCCGAGCGACGCAAGTTCGCGGCCGCGCTCCTTTGCGAAAGCTCCAATGCCCATCCAGTCCGAAAAGATAATGACGCCGGGAAGTTTCTCGGTTCGCGCGGTATCGGCGATTTCATATCCGACGAGTTTTGCGTTGCCGTCGCGATACTCAACTTTGCGCTCAGTCACTTCTGCCATGGCGGTTTGCGCTCGACACACGAAGATGCCGCACAGAATCGTGATCACGGTGAGAAGTGGCTGTTTCATGTGGTCCTCCGCTGGATTGAGTTGGCGGGGGATAGATTAAAGCATTTTGAAGAATCGCAAAGGAGAATCTCAATACACTCTTTGGTAGCGAAGGTGGCTCTCTCCTCAGAGTTCGGAGCAGATCCAACGAAGTGTGTTCGGCAATCGAGGCGTGTTCTGTAGAAGAATCGCTCGTTTCCTTTTATTGCCCGCGGCGGCTCTCCAAGGCCGATCTTGCTCAAGTCCCGATTTCATCGGCCAAAGATGACCCACCGATGCATCAGGGCCCACTGATGGGGGCTCGATCGGTGGCCGTATAAATAGTGACGGTCGGATGCGGACCTCCGCTCCGCCTACGTGGGGTTCTCGTCGCTCGCTTTCGTCTTCGCTACGAGTCGAAGTGCTTGCTGCAGTTCGAGCTTATTAATCGGCTTGCTCAGGTAGTCATCCATCCCGCTGGCGAGATAATGTTCGCGGTCGCCCGCCATCGCATGGGCCGTGGCCGCAATAATCGGTGTTCGAACTCCTCTCGCTCGCTGTGCCTCACGTATTCGCTTCGTCGCCGACACGCCATCGAGCACGGGCATTTGAATATCCATCAGGATCAGGTCGAACTCGGATTGCTCTATCGCTTCGCACGCCTCTAATCCGTTGTGTGCAGCGACCGTTTCATGCCCCATCTTCTGCAAAAGTCGGCAGAGGAACACCTGATTGACGGGGTTATCGTCGGTCACCAAGACGCGGAGCGGTGACACTGAAGGCACCGGCGGCGTTCGCTCTGTGCTCTCCGCAGGGATCGCCCCTCTTCGTGCCGTTGGGAGCACACCAAGTGGGAGTCGGAGGAAGAAGGTGCTTCCCTCACCCAGATTGCTCTGCAGCTCGAGTTTTCCGCCCATTTGCTGCGCCAGCTTGTCAGAGATGGCGAGTCCGAGGCCTGTTCCCCCGAATCTTCTCGTATGCGATGGATCTGCCTGTTCGAAGGCCTTGAAGATCACCGCCTGCTTTTCCGGTGGCACGCCGATGCCAGTATCCGTCACCGAGAACTCCACGCTCAGTCGATCTGCGGTGACGCCCTTTCCTCTCGCGCGAACCGTGATCATGCCGCCGCTCTCGGTAAACTTGAGCGCATTTGAGATCAGATTGATGAGAACCTGGCGGATGCGATCGGCATCTCCCGTCAGCGCTGTTGGCAGCTCCTGGTCGGTCTCCATTTGGAACGCCACACCCTTCTCCTCTACCCGATGCAGGAACATCTGCTCCAAGTCCCTCAGAAGCGCATGCAGGTCGAAAGTCGCCTCGACGATACGAAGCTTTCCTGACTCAATTTTCGAGAGGTCGAGGATGTCGTTGATCAAACCGAGTAGCGCTCGTCCGCAACTCCGAATCGTGTGGGCGAGAGATTGCTGATCTGGGTTGAGTTCGGTGTCGAGGAGGAGGTCTGTCATGCCGAGAATGCCGTTCATCGGCGTTCGAATCTCGTGACTGACGTTCGCCAGAAACTCTCCCTTCGCCTGATTGGCGCGTTCCGCGACGGCCTTGGCCCGCTCCACCTGTTCCAGAGCTCGCTCCGCCGCGGCGGTTCGCTCCGCGACCCGTTGCGCGATGATATCATTCGTCGCGGCCAGTGTTGCCTGCTGATGCGACGTGGCCTGCATTTCATGAATCCCCGCCCGGCAGGAGATCGTGAGGAAGATATTCTCGAAGAGCATCCATGCGGCGTGCTCGATCGTTCGCCATGGAGCGACGAGAAGCGGGCCGTAGACCGAGGCAGGGAGGAACAATCCTCGGAGGAGATGATCGACAACGACAACGAGCGTTGCGAGCGCGAGCACTCTCCAATTGCGATAGAACGAGAGGATGGCGAGCGAAGCGAAGACGAGGAAGTGCGTCTCGATACGGCCCCCCAAAAGGTTGCTCAAGAGCGCGCAGTGGAGAATCTGGCCAATGGCGACCACGTAAGGTGTCGTCCAGTGCGCCGAGTAGTTGGAGATCATGAACAACGGGAACAAGGCGATACACCCGCCGAGGAATATGGCGAGAAGCACGTGAGGGTTGACCTGGGCGACGGAGCCTTGCCACATCATCGGGCTGATGGCGAGGGCGATCGCAACTCCGGCGACCCACTGAAGGAGCATGAGATGAAGAAAGATCCCATTCGTCTGTGCGACGACTCGGGCGTAGCGCTCACTGAAGATTCGCGCTCGCTCCGATTCGATCTTCTGCTGCGCAGGGGACGCAGAAAATTCGTTCATTGGGGGGCCTCCGACGGGTCCCAGAGACTGCAGCCGAAGACGTTCCCGGAAGTCTCTGCGGCCGGTCGCTCGCCGAACGTTTCGATTGTTTTGAGCAGCATCACGGAGCCTTCGTTGTCACCCTCATGGCCACGTGCGTAGGTAATACCCCCCTGGAAGATGAGCGTTCCATCGGGGCGATAGAGCAGTGTCTGTCCAGATGTGAAGGCTCCCAGTCGAGCAGCTTCCTGTGATCCGTTATCGATGAAGACCGTCGAATCGGGGAGCGCCGCAGCCTTCTGATAGATCGCACCGCGCTTCCAACTTTCATCCGCGTCGAGTGGGAGTGTGAACAGAAGGTAAGTCTTCACCGGGGATTTGGCGTGTTCAAGCACTCGAGCCAGCTCGTGCACGCTCGCGATAGAACAGGCACATTTCGGGTGCAGAACAAGAACAAGCGTAAGCTTCGAGGGGTCGAGAGCGATTGAGCTGTCGGCGGGCCACATGACCGGCGCGTTGCCGGGAACTCCTGCGGTTCCTGCGAATGTGTTCATCGATGCGAAGCCGAGGCTCACAAGAAGAAGCCAGACAGCGCCCGCAATGAGGAGTGTGGAACGAGAGTTTTTCATCTCCTTAAGTTTCGACGCGATCCGCCAATTTATTGATATCCAAGGGACTCTCCTCCCGGTGGGGCGAGAGCGGCGTGAGCGTCTTGAAGCGGCCGGGAGATTGGGTGCGCGGGAGTGAACG
>JADYYL010000302.1 GCA_020853655.1 Deltaproteobacteria bacterium | reverse complement strand
TATGTCGGAACCCACCACTGGCCGGCATTTAACGTGGCCGACAGCGCGATTTGCGTCGGGGTCGCGCTCCTCGCGTTCCGCCTCCTTCCCGCTCCTGTCGAAGTGAAGGGCGTCCAGGCGTAGCGCCCCATTGAACGGTCGGCAGTGGAGCCCCATTCGAAGGGGTTTTTGACCTCTGGGGCCGGAATATTCGGCTTCGAATGTTCGTCCTAATTCAGGTATGATAGCCTGAGCTGCCCGGAGTAATATCGAACCAACGAATAACGAACAGCGCGCCTGTTCCGGGGGCTGCGGAAGTCGAATGTGCCAAGTTAACTGGCCGTGTTCGTTCGAAGGATTAACACAGATTATGAAATCTCTCGTCCTCTCAGCCGCTCTGATATCGACCCTTTCATTGGGTGCGTGTTCTCAGCCCGTGAGTAACTCGACTGCTGGCGCGCTTGGCGGAAGCGCACTCGGCGCGGGTCTCGGTGCGATCATTGGAGATCAGACCGGGCACGCAGGGCCGGGCATCGCGATCGGTGCGGCGGCTGGTGCCCTTGGAGGCGCTTTGATCGGTAACTCGATGGATAACCAAGATGCCGAGCGGAACCGAGTCGAAGAGCAACAGCGGCGACAACAGGAAGAGATCGAGCGTCAGCGTCGAGAATTGGAAGACCTCCGCCGTCAGCAACGATATGACGATTCCTACCAACAGCAGCAGCGTTACGACGATCAGTATCGCCGTTACTAGCTGACTCACGATTCGGGTGGCCGAGGGGTTTGAAACCCGGAGCCGGATCGAGAAGGAAGCATTCTCTTCGGGAAAGCCCTGCGCGAACCACGTTCCCGCAGGGCTTTTTTGCGTTGAGCGCGGCGTCATTTCCCGACTTTTTATGGCGCTTTGACGGCCTCTACGTTACCTTTCCGCTCATCGAAGGTGTCGCGCTCGGTGTCGACGACACTGGCGTCGACACATAGGCGGTTCGATGACGGAGGAATGCGTCTTTTCTCCTCGCTTGCCGTCTATCGTGAAACGGGATCCGTCGCGCGCGGAGTCCGCATGACACCGTGAAAAGGTCGTTCGTCGCGCAAGTAACCCATTCGCTTTCAGAATTCATATGTCTCAGAAGTATCCCGGATTCAGCTCCCCCCGTTCTTCGCTTCTCTTCGCCATCGGCGCTTTTGTCGTTGGAGCGGGGACCGGCTGTAGTTACGTCAGTCACTCAGGTGAATGGCAGTCTGATCAAGAGCGATTCGCCGCGGGGCGCCGATTCAATCTGCCGGAGCCCGAGTTTAACACTTCGCCGGGTGCTCTCGCTTCCGCGGGAACCTTCGCGCCTTCCGGGACTGCTCCGGCCGCCACCATTCCCCGGCTACCTTCCACCGGGCTCGTCGGCGCCGGCAACACTTTGAACGGGCGCTCTGCTCAACCGTTCGAATCAAACGGGTCGCCGATTGATTTGGCGTCATCGGGTTCTTCGAGCTCGGGGAGCGCAGCTCGCGGTCATGCAGCACGGCCGTTTGATCCGCGCGCTGACGACGGTCGCGCAAAATTAAACGACCGATTCATCCCGCCGACGAAGCCGGTGAAGGAGAAAACAGCGGCGCTCGACGCCCCGCTTCCCCGTGCTGCGGGTTCAGCGGCAAATACGAGCGGCTCGCTTCCCGCGGCTCGACTAGCAGCGGATCCAGCGACGGCAGTCGACGACGTCGAACTCAATGCCGCGGATAACGACCTTGAGGTAGTGGACGAAGAGGCCGTGGGAGACCTCGACGATTCGTCCGAAGCGCTTGAGGCGACCGAGTTAAAAGTTCAGTCGAATTCCGCGAAGTCTGACGTCGCGAAGTCGGCAAACGCGAAGATCGACGATGCGGCAGGGGTTTCCGCGAAGGGCGCAACGTCGGCCGTGAAGGGGGCGGAGAAGTTGGCCGCTCCGGTCGTTGACGACCTTTCAGAACTGGAAGAAACGGAGAAAGCCGCGGACCTCATCGCTGCGAATTCAGGCGCTGGAGCATTGCCTCCTGCTGACGTCGTCGCGAAGAAGTCGGCGCTGTCGACACCTGAGTGTGCGAAGGCAGAGGAAGAAGCCACTCGTGCGACGTCCTCTACTTCGGACGCCGATCGTCTGTTTTACTTCCGTCGCGCGCTTCGACTCTGCCCGACCGAAGTGAGTTATCATCTGGAACTCGGGAAGATCTATTCGTCGCTTGGACGGATCGAAGATGCGGAGCACGAGTTTCGTCAGGTGCTCGAGATTCAGCCTTCGAATGGGGAAGCAAAGCAACAACTCGGCAAACTTGAGTCGAAGAACTCTTAATCTTTTCGGAATACGGTATGTATCCTCGGCAAATTCTTAGCTTGGCGTTCCTGCTTCTCTTCAGTGCGTGTGCGCAGGGTGGAATGAACGTTAATAAATCGACCGGCGGTGCGCTCGCCGGCGCTGCTCTCGGTTCCGGATTGGGAGCGATCGTCGGCAGTCAGACGGGTCACGCAGGGCCCGGCATCGCGGTCGGAGCAGCGGCGGGCGCGATTGGTGGCGCGCTCATCGGAAATTCCATGGACGCGCAAGATCGAGAGCAGCAACGGGTGAACAGTCAGATCGAGTCCAACGATCGGCAAATCGCGGAGAATCGCCGGCTCATCGATGAACTTCGACGGACTGGGGCTGATGTCTACGGAAGTTCAAGAGGTGTCGTTATCAACTTGCCAGATGTGCTCTTCGAATTCGATTCTTCACGGCTTACCCGCGATGCGGGACGCACGGTTGGTGAGATCGGCAACGTTCTCCAGCGTGTGCAAGGACGGACGATTGCGGTTGAAGGGCATGCTGATGCAAAGGGATCAGAGAACTACAATTATCGTCTCTCCGAGAACCGCGCGCGCAGCGTTGCTGACGCATTGCGCTATGAAGGTGTCCCAGCTGGTCAGATGCGCGTCCGAGGCTACGGCGAAGGTCGGCCTATAGCGTCAAACGACTCGGAGATCGGTCGAGCGCGCAATCGGCGCGTGGAAGTGATCATCGAGAACTAGGCGAGCTCGCCGAGAGTTTGGTCGGCAAGCTCTGAGGTCAAGGGGCGTATCCTCGTGCGTCTTGACTCCGTTCTTCGCGTTCGGGGTTCTTCGCACTCGGGTCTGCGGGGACGAACCCCGCACGACGTTTAAGCGAGTGAGAATTTAGTTCACGTATTGGTTGCGAAAGTGTTCATCATCGCTGTCGGCGTGATGCTCGAAGCGCATCGGGTCTGTCGCTACTGACGGTCGAGGAGCTCTCGATTGTGCGGGAGCGGCGAGCCGTTTTTCACCTTTCGTTCCGTGCACCACGCTGCGTAACGATGCGAGCGCTTGCTTGAGCGCCTCGGATTGGTCTCCAAGTGCTTGCCCGGCCGCAGCGCTCTGCTCGGCCGCCGCCGCGTTCGTTTGAGTGACACTTTCAAGTTGAGTGGTGGAGTGGCTGAGCTGTTCAACTCCGCTCGCCTGTTCTCCACTCGATCTCGCGATGTCGCCGATGAGATGAGACGTCTTCGTCGCGCAGTCTTTGATTTCCGCCAGGCATTTCTGGCTGGTTTGAAGCGCCGCAGAGCCGTTTTCGGCAAGCGTCTTCGAGCGAGCGAGCTTCTCTGCCGTTTCACGGGCCGCCGCAGCGCACCGTTGTGCCAAGTTCCGCACCTCGTCAGCGACCACCGCAAAACCTTTACCCGCATCTCCGGCGCGAGCCGCTTCCACTGCCGCGTTCAGCGCGAGGAGATTTGTTTGGAATGCGATGGAATCAATCAGCTGAATGATGGCTTCGGTCTCGGCAGACGCGGCGGCGATATCGCGCACGGACTGCGCCAGCTGGTCCATCGAGGTCACTCCGTTGTCAGTCAGTCGGGTGACGTCGTTTCCGAGCTTATCCGCTTCGCGGGCATTCTCCGATGAGTTCGACGCGAGGGACGCAATCTCACGAATGGTTGCCGCGGTCTCTTCGAGTGAAGCCGCTTGTTCAGAGGCGCCTTGTGCCAGCGACTCGCTACTTCGCGCAATTTCAGCTGAGGCGGAGTTGACGTCTCCGACGGTCTGCTGAAGTTGGGCGATGGTGCGCTCAAGCGGTTTGGTGACTGCGCGTGAAGTGAGGAAAACGCCGATGAGCGTGAGTAGCGATCCAATAACAAGTGCGACAATCATCTGTTGGCTTGCCTGCGCCGCTTCTGCAGCGCCGTTCTCGCGCACGGTTGTTGCTTCTTGGCTGATGCTCTCGCTCAACGATTCCATCTT
>JADYYL010000301.1 GCA_020853655.1 Deltaproteobacteria bacterium | reverse complement strand
TTCCGCAGGACTTCGTTCGCGTCTCAATCGAAACCGTACAAACGTCGGCCCCGTCGACCATGACTTCATGGCGGACGGGGCCGAACGTGAGAACTTCTGTTTGAATCAGAAACTCTCTAGGCGCGATCGAACTCGCCTTGCGGTGCGCGCTCACTGCGGGCGACTCCGTCTGACACGGCCGCAGCGCGGGGGGCTTGCGGTCGATCAATTTCCGGAACGTGAATGCGCGGAATCTTCATCTTCAGAGCTCGCTCCGTTGCGCGGACACCGGAATCATCCTCTCGCGTGACGAACGTATATGCACTGCCTTCTCGTGAAGCGCGGCCCGTTCGTCCGATGCGGTGGATGTAAGCTTCGACCGTGTCCGGCATATCGTAGTTGAACACGTGGAAGATCTGGCTGACGTCGATGCCACGGGACACGATATCTGTCGCGACCATGATCTGATACGAGCCGGCTCGGAATCCTCGCATCGCTTCTTGGCGTCGCGATTGTGAGAGATTTCCTTGGAGCGACGTCGCCTTGAAGCCAGCCTTGCTGAGCGCTTCGCCGAGTCGTCGTGCGCGATGTTTCGTGCGGGCGAAGACCAGCACAGATTCATCTTTCGGGATCGACTTCAGAAGGTGCAGCATCAGCGGCGTCTTCTGATCTTGAGTGCAGGGGAACAGCGACTGATCAACCAACTCCGCGGGGGCGATCTTCGCCACCTGAACGGTCTGTGGCTCCTTCAACATCTCTCTCGCGAGGGCGCGGATGTCATCCGGCATCGTAGCCGAATACATGATGCTCTGACGCTCTTTCGGGAGAATCTTGACGATCTTCTTGATCCCGGGAAGGAATCCCATATCGAACATGCGATCCGCTTCGTCGAGGACGAGCATTTCAACACCGTTCAAATCGATCGTGCCTTGCTCGATGTGATCCAGCAGGCGCCCGGGGCAAGCAACCACGACATCAACTCCACGCCGAAGCGCTTCGTTCTGTCGGTAGTAGCTGACACCGCCGAAGATAGTGGTGAAGCGCAATCCGCTCTTTGCTCCGAGCTGCTTGAAGACATCAAGCACTTGCTCGGCGAGTTCGCGCGTCGGGACGATCACGAGTCCGCGGGGCCGATTGCTTCGCTGCGTTCCAAGATACTGGAGCATGGGGAGCGCAAAAGCTGCGGTCTTTCCCGTGCCTGTCGGAGCGAGGGCGATGAGATCGCGTCCCGCCAGCACATGCGGAATCGCCTGTTGCTGAATCGGGGTCGGGGCGTCGAACCCAGCATGAGTCAACGCTTGGGTGATATGCGGATGAAACTGAAACGACGCAAACGTGACCGGCTCGCCTGAGGACGCGACGACGGGAGTGCTGACGGTGTCGAAGCACGTATCTGCATCGCGATTCACCGGCTCCGAACGACGAGCCTGCGGTGCAGGACGCGAGTCCCGTCGATCCGAGTGGCCGTGTCGTGGGCGAGGAGCGTGATCCCGCGATCCGAATGAACGTTGTGGGCGGGGTTTGTCCCGGCTTTGCTCTTGGCGTGGACCATTCTCGCCGCGAGGAGACTGAGCTCCACGTTGCGAGTCATGCCTTGGATTGCCTTGAGAAGGACGGGAAGATCCAGGTCGGCGCGGACGTGAACGACCACCAGATGACGGGCCACGACCAGCAGATCCTGAGTTAAATTGAGACATAGAGACAATGATTACCAACTGATTCGAAGACGCTTTGCAGCCGGTGTAGGCGAAGGCGAACGCACTCGAATTTGTCACACCGCACCACTTCTCCGCTTTCTCGCGGAAGCACGCGTTGGGACGTCAATGAACAAGCAATTCTCATCACAAAGCCTTCCGGTCCCGGAGGGACGGGGCAATGCTACACAGAGGAGAATCACTTGAATGAAAACGTCTTCAAGCGGTCGCTTCCCAGGTGATCGTTTTACCGACCAACAGGTAACGAGGATGCTCTGCGACGTTTGTGAAAGGCGAAACCCGCCGATCCAGTTCCTTCCGCCACGCATAACTTCGCGCGGCCCTGAGGAAGTTCTATGAGTAGAAGTCGAGCCTCGAGAGAGTTTCTCCCAATTTCGACGCCTACTGTTTGGATCTTGCGGAGGCGCTGATGACCGCGCTCCAGAAGGGGACCAGAATAGAAATACTCAGATAGGAAAAGAGAGATTACCGGAATGACCGGAAAAATCAAGAGAAACCGCGAATTTTGTCCGGTTCTCCACCTTGAGATGCCTCGCCGGGGCTAGTCGGTTCACACCGCAAAAACGGGAATCGCGCGGAAATGCGAGCAGTTGGAGCGCCGCCCCCTTCCTCTCAGCAGAGCCGTCGAAGGGGGCGGCGCTCCACCGAGGCGACCAGAGGGGTCGCTCGTCGGTGATACCGCTCTGCGCAACTACTCCTTCTTCGCCGCTTCTTTGACTGCCGTCGGAGCAAGCTTTGCCGCGATCGCATCCTCGGTTCCACCGCATTTGGGATGTCCGAATCCGCCGGCGCTCTTTCCGCTGTCGATGTCGAAGATGATCTGATCATTCTTGGTTGGAGCAACACCTGATGGAACAGTATCGAGCTTCAGGATGTTCCGTGTTCGCCACGCAATATTATGATCTGCACAGGAAGTATCTCCGCTCACCCCGAGACCGCCGAGGATCTTTCCATCTGCACTGTAGAGCGCCAAACCTCCACCGAAGACATTCACGCCGCCGATCCGTTCTCCAACCATAGGATCGTCGCTCGTTCCAAACTCATCTGCGGAGCCCGAATACGCCACGTCAGTATCAACTGGGTTGCTCTCTTGTAGACCGAACAGCGACGCTCCCGGCTGTGTCGCGGAGTAGAGATTCGCCGTTGAGAGCGCAAGTCCGGCAAGACTAAAAGCATTTGCGGTATTGGCCTTCTGCGCCGAGATCACGCGACTTCCGGGCCACTGCGAGTCAGCAGCAGATCCGGTGTAGGCGACCGCACAAACCGTGCCGCTTCGGTCGACGATCGTTCCCCACATATCAAGATTCAACCCTCCATTGCCCTCCTTCCGTGCGCTCACGAGCGCGTTCTTTAAGGCTTCGAAACTTGGGAGCGCGGAGCATGTGTCATCGGCATGCGCTTCCGATGAGACGCCGCATGCGATGACTGCCGCAGCGCACACCGAAAAGATCCGATTCTGAAAAGCCATTGTGAACTACTCCAAAGAGTTGATTAACGTTCGCCGCGTTCACCCGATAACCAAAAAGAGATCGGTTACAAAACTGAACTCGGTCACAAAAAGACACTTGATCACGCAATAGAAATTGCTCCCTCGAGCGGCAGAGCTTGCAAGACCGCAACCGTGTTCATACCCGTGTCTTATGTCACGCTCAAGCCATCTAGGCATTCTACGCGCTTGTTCCTCTGCTCTGACATGATCCAAGGCCGTCGCGCGTGAATCACTACTCCCAGGCCGCGTTGGTTCTGTCACGGCAGCGCCCCTTTCACGTGCTTCTGTTACTGCACATGGACTGACGCTGCGGGAGAAGGAGAGTGGACTCTTCGCGTGGAAAGCAGAGACAGGGGCGAATGTTGACTGCAAAGTGCGACTGCTCGACATCGGCCCTTATCGCTCCAGGTTACTTCCCTCTCCCGATGACAATCTCTTCATGGACACTCAACAGCAGATCGATCTGAGCATTCTGGAACACGTCTCGCTTCACAGGATCTCCGTTGCGGAGGACCGACACAATGCAGTGGTGCGACGAGGTCTCGCCCGAGGAGAGCGAGCGGAGAGGGCCGTATTGCCCGTCTAAAGCTCCTGATTTCATTGTGCGATCTTGGGGAAGAGCTGCTTCTGGGCAACCCTGACTTGGTTATGCTTTCGACCCCATCTATACTCGAAGCGTGTTGTGCCTTTCGTTCTCTTCAGCGACCTCATCGGAGTTCGTAGCAGTTTAGGTTCCACCCGTTGTGGGTTGAGGAGTTCCCTCATCCCACCGCGGGTAACTGTTTCCCTTCGAGGGGGACGCCGCGCGGTGCTGAAGCAATAAAGCTTCAGAGTGAAGAAAGGAACGCTCCATGCCTCTCGGACTTGGAAGTGAACCCGTTGTTCAGCCGCAGACCAGCGGCGCAGGTCGGTGGATCGCTGCCCTGATCGGTGTGGCGGGGATCATCGGAGTCGGAGTGTACTTCCTCCGGACCCTCTCGTGAGCCCGGATCTTCTCGAGTCGATCAGAGACGCGGTTCCCCCCGCTCTCGCTGTCGGGGTCATCGCCCTCGTGCTCGCCGTTCTCGCGGTGCCGGCGATGTTCATCACTGCTCTTCTGGTGCTGCGCGATGCGCTGCTGCCCGAAGAGGAGCCGCTCAAGGGCTAGAAGGAGGAGGGGGCTCTGATATCGCGCGAGCGACTTCATCCCCCGCAATTCATATGTTGTTCTCTGTTACGACCTCCGCACTCTCTCCGGTCGGCTTGCTTTTTCATTCGTCGAGCGCAATTCTCTCGTGCGTGTGTTCGACGGTGACTATTGGTCACCGTTCTTCGCGACCGAGTTCGTCCGTCGCGGCGATCATCGCCCGCACAGGATTCTAATTTCATGGAGTGTCTATGAGCATCGCTGAATCGCTTGTTCCCGAGTTCGATTACGAGATTGGTGTGACGCGCAAGTTCCTCACACTTGTGCCCGAATCGCAGAAGGACTGGGCGCCCCATCCGAAATCTCAAACGCTCGGACGGTTGGCGGCCCACGTCGCGGAGATTCCGGGTTGGCTCACAACAACGGTGACGCAGGACTCTCTCGATTTCAGCGCTTCCGAACCTGGAGCAAAGTCCCCCTTTGTCACCTTTACGACGACAAACGAGCTCGTGACTGCCTTCGATGCCGCGGCGAAGAAGGCCCGCGCAGATCTCATGGCCACCTCTGATGAGAAGATGTTTCAGGAGTGGGAGTTGCTGAACGCCGGCCATTCGATTTTCAAGATGCCGCGAGTCGCGGTCCTGAGCTCATTCATCATGAAACATCTCGTGCATCATCGCGCGCAGCTCGGAGTGTATTTCCGCCTGCTCGACGTGCCCGTTCCCTCGAGTTATGGGCCGAGCGCGGATCAGCAGTAGAAGCGCGGATGAGCCGACGACGGTCGGTTAAACGCTATGAAATTTCTGATCATCGCGATCATCGTTGGACTGTTTATCGTTCTCGGTCGGCGTGGAATTGGTGGCGCCGTTCAGAGCGAGTATCCGCCGACCGCAGAAGGCATTCGTGCCGCGATCATTGCCAATAGGAAGATCGAGGCAATCAAACTCTATCGGCAGCTTCATGGGACGGACCTGAAGTCGTCGAAAGAAGCAGTTGAGCGGATAGAGTCGGAGCTACGAAAGGAAGGCGTGCTTTTCTGACAGAGGCGTTTGTTCGCGGTGGCGCTGAGCGCGGGAGGCGGTCGACGCCGAGGACAAGCCGCGTTGGCGGCTATTCCCCTTGAATCTGAGAATCGAGTGACTCGAGCTCTCGAAACTTGCTCTCGATTTCCTTCTGGGCAGAGCCGATCTCTGCGGAGATGTCTGAGATCTTCCAAGAGTCGCTCGCGTCGATCGCCTTCTGGAGATCAATCTCGAGCGACTTCACTCGCGATTCGACGGTTTCGATCTCCTTCTCGCAACGCTCCATCTCGCGTTTGATCTTTTTGATCTCTTCGCGGCTCTTCTTCGCCGGCTTCTCCGGAGCGATTCCCTGCTCCTCTTCATCCGCCCAGCCGACGCGACGGAGGAAATCCTCGTAGGTCCCCTCGAAGAGCGAAACTTTTCCACGATCGAAGACGACGAGGCGATTTGGCACGCGTCGCAGAATCTCGTCACTGTGTGTCACGAGCACAACGGCGCCCTCGAACTCCTCGACCGCCTCGAGAAGAGACTCAATCGATTGCATGTCGAGGTGGTTCGTCGGCTCGTCGAGCAGGAGGAAATTCGAAGGCGTGAGCAAGATCTTTCCGAGGAGCACGCGACTTCGCTCGCCACCGGACAGGTAGCGGATTTTCTTGAGGGCCTGGTCGCCCTCGAACATCATCAACCCGGCGACCGATCGCGCGATGGCTCGGTTCTTGTCGGCGTGGGCGGCGATGACCTCCTCCTCAACGGTGTTGTCCATCGTGAGACGACTGATGTTCGTCTGGCCGAAGTAGGCGAGCTCGGCATTGGAACTATAGGTGACAGCGCCGGCGTCGGGCTTCCGTTCTTGTGCGAGGAGAGTGAGAAGCGTTGTCTTGCCCTTTCCGTTCGGGCCGATCACGGCAATTCGGTCGTTCTTTCCAATCGAGAACGAGAGCCCATCAATGAGCGGCTCTTCGGGATTGTAACCGAAGCGCAGATCGTTGACGTGGGCGATGAATTTCCCCGGAAAGGGTTTCGAGCGGAATCGGAACTCGAGATCCTGAATGTCATTCAGTTCCGTTTTCACTTCCATTTTGTCGAGGAGCTTCACCCGGGACTGAACAAGGCGAGCCTTGGACGCCTGCGCGCGGAAGCGATTGACGAACTTCTCGATCTCCTTTCGCTCGCGGATCTCGTTCTGGCGAGTCTTCTCGTAGATCTCCTCTTCTTGGATGATCTGTTCGTAGTACTTCGCGGTTCCGCCGGCGAGTTTCTTTACACGCTGGCGATGGATCCCGAGCGTATGTGTCGTCACGGAATCCATGAACTCTCGGTCGTGGGTGATGAGCATGAGCTCCTCAGGCCACTCCTTGAGAAAACGTTGAAGCCAGCGAACGGCGATGATGTCGAGATAGTTGGTGGGCTCGTCGA
>JADYYL010000300.1 GCA_020853655.1 Deltaproteobacteria bacterium | reverse complement strand
GCTGAGTTCAGGCTTAAGAATGCCCGCGGTGATGCTGATTTTGTTATGACGGGAGGAGGTGGAAGCATTGCTTTTGGAAGAACGGGAGAAAAGGGAGCCTCATGCGTCCAGCTTCTCTCCTGTTGTTCCGAGAGCAATGCTGGTGGTGGGGCGAAGCGAGCAAGAGGCACGTAACTCGGGCAACGGTTGAAGAAGTGGTTGTGTTGAGCCAATCCCAACGCGAGCTGGCGTTGAGTTTTGCTTAGGGCAAGAACTTTGAAGAGCGTTGTGAAGATTGTGGGTCGAGAGTTTGTTTTTACGCGGCGAGCTTGGCCTCCTGCTGGTGAAACTCCTCTGGAGTGAAGAAATCAAGAAGCTTCATTGGGCGTGAGTTGATGAGGGCTTCGACTCGAGCGACCTCTGCATCTGAGACAAGCGCGAAGTCCGTTCCTTTGGGGAAATACCGTCGGATGATGCCGTTTCGATTCTCCACCGTTCCGCGCTCCCATGCGGAGTAAGGATGACAGAAGAACACCGATATACCGAGCACCCGCTCAAGCTCGGCGTGCAATGCATGCTCTGAGCCGTTGTCTTGTGTTAACGTTCGTCGGAGGTGTGGCGGAATAACGACCAATAGTGAAACCAGCGCCGCTTTGACCGTTTCTGCTTGACGATTTGGCACCTTCTTCAATTTCAACTGCCGACTCCTCCGATCCGTCACAACGAGTAGACATGCGTCACTCTTTGCACTGACGATCAGATCACTCTCTTTGTCCCCGAGCCTGCACCGTTGATTTGCTTCCAGCGGTCGTGCTTCGATACTTTTCTTGGGAGCTGCTGGTTCTCTCTTTTTATATGCGCGTGCTCCCGGTTTGCCGCGCTTAGGCTTCCCCGCTCGCAGCAGATATTGCTTCAGCTCTGGTCGCTCTTCGAAGATCCACTCGTAAATCGACTCGTAGTTGGTCTTCTCTCCCGGATACTCCCGCTGCAGTCGGCCTGCGATTAACTCCGGCGAGAGACCTGCCTTCAGCTTCTCCTCCACATACTTCCGAATGAAGCCGCTTTTCAGCCTCTGACGCTTGCGCGGCCCTCGCCGACTCCTCAGCGACTCATCCCAAGCATGCTTGGCCTTCTCATACGGTCCGACATTCTTCATGTGCCACGGCACATGATACCTCTGCAGCGCTCGACTCACCGACCGGCGGTCACGTCCAAGCACTTCCGCGATCTCGCGAATCCCAAGGCCACGTCCTTTCATCACATACAGACGTTGCCACTCCTCTAGCGTAAGGCGGTGGTAGCGTTTCATAACCCGCTGTCGATGCTCCTGGCATCTACCGCGGGTTCTCTTTTTCCTTCTTAAAACTTCTGAAACTTCAGCTCGTTAACTAATGGGCGTTAACTTCTTGAACGTGCCCGCTCGCTCAAAACCAGGCGGGTAATCTCTACTGGGCTTCCGTGGAGCGCCTGCCCGACGGCGAGCCGGTCTTCACTTCCAGGCTCATCCCTGTGGGCGAGTTCACGTTGCACGCGCGAGGCGTCGAGTAACACCGCGGCGGAGGGAGAGGGGTCATCACGAACCACTCCCTCCGCCTGTTCGGCTGGAAAACTTTTTAAATGGTTCTCTTTGGCAATGCGCTGCTTCCTCGATATCCTCTTCGACCGCCACGCAATACGATCCCAATCTCTGCGCAGATCTTGTATCCTTGTCGCGAACTCAATCTCTGACCTCGGTGCACTATGAACTTCTGGGATGTTCACGGCATTCTCTTCCTCATCTTCGCGTGCATCTTTCCGCGCCTCACGCTGCTCTTTGGAACGTATATCTCGTTCGGGCTGCTCGGGTGGATCGGATGGCTTTTCATTCCGCGCTTCACAATCGCCGCGTATGCGTATTGGTACTATTGGGATACGAATCCGTTCCTCGTGCTCATCTCATTCGTGAGCGCGTTCATGGGAGAGGCAGGTGAGAAGACGATCTTCTTTTCGCGCTACAAGTAGCGGGGGCGTTTCACGCGCACTGCCTCAGCGGAAGGAATCCAGTTCGATTGCAATCCTCGTTTCTTCCTTACCTTTCCTTCACAGTTCCCACCGCAGCACCTGCCCTCTGAGGGAAGAGCACGATGTCTTCTCTGGATATGTCTTTCTGATTGAGTATCCACGCGCCGACGGGTAGGAGAGTAGGAGAATGCAGTATTCGAGTTTCGCTCTTTCGCCGTGCCGGAACCAGAGAAGACGTTCTGGCTCAGCCCCTCTTCATCGGTAGACGAACAACCGCAATCCGAACCGCCTAGCCTCACCGCTCGGACGGTTCGGGTTCCGTGCGGCCACAAGGTTCGTAGTTCATAGAGGAGAAGCGGTCATGGTGCGTGAACTTCCGTGGGAAGAATGCATTCGTTTCGAGCTCCCGGGGAGAAAAGATCGGGCCGTCCTCGCCATCGGCGGCTTCGGTTCGAATCCCGTCACGGTGCGCCCTCTGGCGGACCATCTGAACTCCACGTTCGGGGCACACGTGATCGGGCGCTCTCTGCCTCGTCATGGAGAGGGTGAGCGGGCGTTCCGAATGCTCAGCCCCTCTCAGCTGTTCTTCGGCGTAAAGGCGATGTTCGATCATGCCTACGAGCAGAATCCACAGCCGTGGATCCTCTCGGGCTATTCGTTCTCAGCCGTTCCCCTGACCATGCTCGCCGCGCTCTACCCTGATCGGGTGCGCGCGCTGATTCTCACGTCACCTGCCTTCAAGATCGCCAGCCCGTATGCGGCGACGGCGAGTTGGACCATCCTCATAGCGCGTTACGCTCTGACGCTCGGACCGGTCGTCTACGCCGGCACGCGCGCGTGGAGCGGATATCGTGAGGGTGGAGCGGAAGGTCTCAAGCGGGCAGTCCGCCCGGTGGCGGCTGCAACAGCGGGCATGCTCATCGCCCGAGAGGCGCTGTCGTATGGCCACCTCGGAACGCAGGAGTCGACCGTCGTCGATCTCGAGGAGGGCCAGGTGCGCGCGGCTCATCATCGCCGTCGGCATCTCTATCCAGCGTCTGCAATCGCGCCACTTCAGCCGTTGGCGAAGTGGATGCTCACCCGCAACGAGTTTCCGATCTTCGGCGCGTTCGGAAGCCAGGACACGAGCATCAGCGTGCAGTATGCGCGTGAAATGCTCGAGCGCATTCCGACGTCGGTGATTCGGGAATACGATGCCGACCATCGCCTGATTACCGATCCCCTCGCCCGCCAGCAGTATCTGGGCGATGCGGCAGAGTTCTGCAACGCGCATTGGCGTTAGCAGCGCGGAGTCGACTTACGCGGTGCGCGCGATCGGTTTTCAAAGGAGGTTCTTTGAAAACGGTCGCACGCACCCGTCGTTCACTGAGAAGAGAGTAAACTCTCGAAGAAGATAGGAACGGAAGTCTGCCTCGAGATGAGGCAGACTTCGTCGAACCCACGCTTACAACCTCTGCGCCAGGCCCTTCGGAAGCATAAGATTTCCGAAGAGGAGCTCTGCCGGAAGCAGTCCGACCTTCCAGAGCAGATAGATCTTCACCATCTCGTCAAGCGCTGCCTTCCGGCGCTGATAGATGGCGTCGTCGCACGCGAGCGCACATTCCGGATTGCTCACGAGTTGCGCGAGTTCGTGCTCGGCAATGAACGTCACACGCATGGTCCGTGCTCGATCCCCTCGTCTGAGAATCCCTCCATTCGTCAGAGCAAAGAACACGCGCTCCTCCGTCGAGAACGAGCGGCGCAAAAAGCTAAGCTTGGAGGCGACTTGCCACTGCTTGAATAAACTCCAGCGTTGAAAGCGAGCGCTCGGGCTTCGTCGCGGCCAGTGGCACGAGATCCGCGGTCATCGCCCCCTCAATGATCGCTCGGATCGTCGATGCTTCGAGCCGGTCGGCAAACGAACTCAGCTCGGTATTGCCATCGAGTTTCCCGCGCTGCCGGAGCGCGCCTGACCACGCGAAGATGCTCGCGACGGAGTTCGTTGAAGTCGTCTCTCCCCGTTGATGCTTGCGATAGTGGGCAGTCACGGTTCCATGCGCCGCCTCGAATTCCATCGCTCCGCTCGGCGACACGAGAACGCTCGTCATCAGCCCAAGACTCCCGAATGCCGATGCAACGAGATCACTCCACACATCACCATCAAAGTTCATCAATGCCAGCACGAAGCCACCGTTCGACTTTGGAAGACGCGCCGCGGCATCGTCGATAAGAAAATAGGAATAGGTGATCTTCCTCGACTCCAGCTCCGTCTTGCGGGTAGCAACCACCTCGTCGAAGATCGATCGGAACCGCGCATGATAGGTTTGCGAAATCGTGTCTTTCGCGGCGAACCACAGAGGACGCCCAACCGCGAGGGCATAGGTCACACTCGCTTCGGCAAACGAACGGATCGATGCGTCAGTGTTAAACGTTCCCATCATCACGCCCGGTCCATCGAAGGTGTGGAGCGTCTTCCGGATCGGCTCGCCACCTCCCGCGGGGGTAAACACAATCTCAGCCGTTCCTGCGCCAGGAATCCGAATCTCCTGACCAGCGTAGATCTCACCGTATGCGTGCCGACCGATGACGATCGGAGAGGTCCATCCTGGAATGAACGGCTTTATGTTTGCAACCGTGATGGGCTCGCGGAAGATCGTTCCGTCGAGCGCTCCACGGATCGTCGCGTTGGGGCTCTTCCACATCTTCGTGAGCTTGTATTCCGTCATTCGATCGGCATTGGGCGTGATCGTGGCACACTTCACGCCGACCAAATGACGCTTCGTGGCTTCCGCAAAATCTTTGGTGACTTGGTCACCGGTCGCATCTCGATGAGGGAGTCCGAGATCGAAGGTCTCACGCTTCATGTCGACGTAGGGTTCGACGAGCTGCTCGACGATCCAGTCCCACATCACGCGCGTCATTTCATCGCCAAGCGCTTCGGCAATCTGACCTTTTACTTGAATTCGCATTGTTCCTCCTACCGTGAGTTCGTCTTCCGAACGGGAGCACATTATTAGTTGTGTCATACATCTATATAGTTGTATGATGCACCGATGTCACGAACCCTCAGCTCACGCTCAGTTGCTTCAATCCGCTCAGCGGCCCGGACGGTGGTTCGAGAGCTTGGCATGCTCGGGAGTGCTCACGCCAGCCTTGGCGTTACGAACTCACAGGTCCATGCCCTGCTGGAGCTGGAAACCGACGGAACCCTGAGCGTGATCGAGATTGCGCGGCGCTTACGGCTCGAAAAATCGAGCACAAGCCGCCTTGTCGATGGGATGGTGCACCTCGGACTCGTCCGAGTCGACACCGATACTGTCGATGGCCGCAGGAAACTCATCTCCCTCACCAAGGATGGTCGAAAGTGCGTCAAGGCCATCCATGACCAAGCAAATTCACGGGTGCAGGACGCGCTCTCCACTCTCTCCGCAGAAGAGCAGCGACGGGTGGAGGATGGGCTGAGCTTGTACGCAAGCGCCCTGGCAGCGACGGGAGTTTCGAATGAGCGTTGAAATTCGACAATACATCGGTTCTCACGATGAAGAGATCGCCGCGATGATCCTCGAGATTCAGACTCAGGAGTTCGAGGTTGCCATCTCTCGCGAGGACCAGCCAGATTTGAGCGATATCCGAACGTTCTACCAACGTGGTGCCGGAAACTTTTGGATAGCCTATGGCGACGGCCAGGTCGTGGGCACGACCGCTTTAATCGATATGGGGAATGGCCAAGGCGCAATTCGGAAGATGTTTGTTCGTAAGGAATGGCGCGGCTCGCAACACCATGTTGCCTCCAAGCTGATGAGCGAGCTCATACGCTGGGCGCAGCGACACGGTATCCGCGAAATATTCCTCGGCACTATCCCGGTGTACGCCGCTGCTCGCCGCTTCTATGAGAAGCAAGGCTTCACCGTGCTTCCCAAGTCGGCACTTCCGCTGAGCTTTCCGCTCATGAAGGTCGATACGCTGTTCTATCACCAGAAACTCGAGCCGACAGCGTCAAGCGGCTGATTCAACCCGGTTTTTTCCAACCGAGCGCGGAGCGCAGGTCTCAACCTCGTCGTCATTGCTGTCGATACATCACGGAGCCCTCTTTCTGGAGCCAACCGTGCGCAACGAGACAGACGACTACACTTACCTCGCGGACACTCATCTTCAGGCACCTCGCCCGTCTGCGCTCTCGTGTCGGCAAACAAAGATCGTGATGTGTGCGCTTCTCTTGCAGATGGCGCATAGCGACGGGGTCTTACGGGAATCCGAGGTCTCCCAAGTACTCCGAAGTATCCAAGAGAAGATCACGCGTCCTCCCGAGAACTCGAAGGACCTTTACGAGCTTGCGAACTGGCTTCGTCAACAACCGGAAAGAATCGAGGAGATCGCCTTTCATTTGAGCGACAGTTTCCTAGAGCGGGAGCGCGAGCTCTTCGTGGCGCTCCTCCTCCGAGTCGCCCGGGCCGATGGCTTCATTCATCGCCTCGAGAAAGCGTATCTTGATATCGCGCTTGAGCACCTGGGACTCACACCAATGAGTGTCTTGCGAATGCGTGAAGCAGTGGCAAGAGGCAAAATCTGACGCACAGGCAGCCTGCTCTCTTGACACCCTGCTAAACCCCACCGAGAGTGAATTCCGTTTCTCGTGATTATCTCGCTCGGCCGACTTCCGACGGAGCGAGACGAAAACCGTCTCTTGTGCGCGTTACCCGATGCCTCCTCTCCTCATCATCCTCTGCGGAAACGTCGGTTCTGGGAAATCGAGCTTCGCACGCCAGCTCGAATCGCACGGGGTCATTCGCCTCTCCATCGACGAGCAGGCGCTTCACGACGCCCGTGAGCATCGCGATCCCTCGAACTTCTTTCGCTTCACAGATATCAGTAATCTACGAAGCGCTGAGCAACGAGCGAGGAGTGAGAATCTGGGGCGGATAGAGAAGTATCTCCGGAATGGGCAGTCCGTCGTTCTCGACGACGGCTTTTGGCAGAAAGAGGAGCGCGAACGCTATGCAGCGCTCGCACGAGAGTTCGGAGCAGAGCCTATTCTGTTCTACTTCCCGATTGATGCGGAGACTCAGTGGAGCCGGCTTGTCACTCGGAATTCCGGCGATCTCACTTCGACGCACTACATCTCGCGAGAAGATATGGAGTATCTCAATCAATTCGTGCAACCGCCGTCAGGTGAGGGAGAGCACAACGTCGAGACGCTTGGAGTGGATCGAGCCCTGAGAATAGTCCTGGGGCGAATGAAAAGTGAAGCGCCTGCTGCCTAAGCGCAGACGCTTCGAGGTTCATCCGCCAAACGCGTCCGGCCCGAAGAAAATCTCGACGAACGTTCTCAATGTGAACGCGCCAATCGCGACGATCAAACAAGACATCGCCGCACGATATGCGCCCATCGCCGCAGACACGATGGCTACGAGGCCGGCAACGATCATCACGAGCGCACCAAAAGGGCCTTCAATCAGCTCTTCGAGCAAAACCTGAGAGACGCGCTGAATCCCTTCTTCTTGCGCGATGCCGACACACGGATACAGGAGCAAGATCGCTATTGCAGAGCCGCGGAGGAGCGCCGAGTCACGATTGAATCGCGCCACGGAACTCAACCAACGCGAGACTCCATGAATGTCTAAACTTCGAATCATACATCCCCCTTTCTTCCAGAACCTCACTTCCATCCGTTGAGACAACGGGCTTCTAGAGGATTAGACCAAGTAAGAGGTGTGTCACTTCGGTAGAAGCGCAGCGCGATCTCGAATTCCGCGGAAAGCTTTACGCGTGAACGCGCAGTATCAGGGTAAGAAGCGCGAGCGCTAAGCTTGCGGTTCCGACGAGAACGATTCGGTTGCTCCGTTTCAATCCCATCACGAGAGACAGGACTCCCGTAAACAAGAGGATCAGGAATACGAGGATGCCGAGGTTTCTCTCGAGGAGCTGCGCTGCGAGGACATGCAGACTCACGCCAAGCGCCAGCCAGAAAAAGAATGAGCAAACAGAAGCGAGATAGAGGGGAAAAAGAATGTTCTCGAACGTATCCTCGAGTACACGCCGGAGTGCACAGGCTTTTCGCTCTTGCCCCACGCGCATCATCACCCGCGAGGCAAACTCCGTTCGAAGCGGAGGAGTCGGAGTACTGTCGGCGAGCATCATCTCCCGCAGCTCATGGAGTGCAACATCTGAGTGCGTTTGATGAGTCGAATCTTTCGAGTGTTTCATGATTCGCTCCCAAGCTGTTGCTTGAGCTTCTGCAAAGCAACGTTCATGCGCGAGCACACCGTGCCGAGCGGCAACTCCAACACATCGGCCGCCTCGCGATATGACATCCCCTCGAAAGAGCAAAGCACGACGACACGACGATACTTCTCAGGAAGCCTCTCGACCGCCAATCGGACCGCTTCGGCGCGTTCCTTTTCCGTAACAGCACCCGCATCCTGGGCCGGTAGATCATGGAGACGATCGAAGGGAAATGGAAGGCAGCGGAGCGATTCTCGATATCGACGAGAGGTAAAGTGGCTCTTCACCACATTCAGCGAGATCCGAATGAGCCAAGTAGAAAACGAGGAGTCTCCACGATAGGAACCCAAGTGGCGAAAAGCGCGAACGAACACATCCTGCGCCAGCTCCTCGGCGACATCCCGCTGACGCACCTGACGCCAGATAATGGAGTGAACTCGATGTTGAAAGTGTAAGACAATCTCCCGAAATGCCTCTGTATCACCAGCGATCACCCTGGCAATGACTCCATCCAGCCACGTCTTCTCGTCGTCCCCCACGACCGTTAGACCGGGTCGAACCGACGTTACTTCGGTGGGCCCCGGAAAAATAGCCTGGCGCAGCCGCCGCCGCGCCGAGGGGCGGGAGAAGAGAGGGAAACGGAGAAAATGAACCAGCGGAGCGAGAAGACTCACGACGTTTGCCAACCAGATGGAGAGAACCGATAGAACCGAAACGACAACCTGAAGATGTTATTCACTCCGCCAGCTTGTGTGTGGCGAAAAAATCCTCCGACAGGGCGAATGTGTATGGGCGCCTTGCCGCGAGAGCAGCGGAAACCGTTCTGTGCGTGGCATATTCCTCGCGCGCCTAGCGAAGCAACGGAGTTCCCGTTATCCTCATGCCCTTAACCCCCTGGAGGTCTATGCGACGGTTACTTGCGATTCTCATTCTCCTTGCTGCGTGGCCGCTGCCCGGGTCCGCTGAAAACGAAGAGTCCGTCACCGTTGGGGTGGCGACCGTACTCACCGGAGATCTCGCTGTGCTCGGAAAGAATATCTCAATGACGGTTGAGACGTATCGTCGACACTACCTCCGTCATCCGATTCGCTTCGTATTCGAGGACTCAAAACTCAATGGCGCCGACGGACTTCGCGCGTATCAGAAGCTTTTGAGCGTCGATCATCCCGACATGCTCATTGCGGCAAGCTCTTCAAACGGAACCCTTGCGGCGAGCGGGCTTATCAATTCGTCGAAGACGCCTGCAATCAGCGTGGTCACCGGTGGACGAGGCATCGATCATGCGGGACCGTTCATCTTCCGCATCGGTAACAGCGACACGTTGAACGGTCTTCAGGAAGCGGAGGAGTTCAAGCGGGAAGGAAAGGCGCGCGTCGCGGTTCTCACTGAGGAGACGGAGTACACGCAGGACATCGAGAACGCGTTCGTTCCAAAGTTCAAAGAGCTCGGCGGGGAAGTCGTGCTCCAACAATCATTCCCGCCAGGCACAGCAGATTACCGTTCGCACGTGACGGCCCTTCGAAGTGCAGCTCCAGACGGCATTTTCTTCCTGTCGCAGACGGGAACTTCCCTCGCGCTCTTCCTGAAGCAGTGGCGAGAGCAGAAGGGTAAATCTGTGTCCATCCACACGACGTTCGTTGCAGCACCGAATGCGGAAGCTCATGCAATCGCCGGAGATGCGATCTACAACGTCGCGTTCATGGCCCCCAGCTACGACCGCGAGAATGCGGAGTTGAAACAGTTTCTTCAGCACTACCGTGCAGACCACGGCGTGGATCCCGCAATCGCATTTCACACCGCCGCAATCGTCGACTCGCTGAACCTGCTGCAGCGGTATCTCGACGGCGGGACAGAATATTCTCGCGAAGGTTTTCAAACCTTCCTTGTCACGAAGGTCAAAGACTATGCCGGGCTGATGGGAAAATATTCGATCGATGAAGACGGGAATGCGAACATCGGGTTCACTCGTGCGACGATCGAACGGAAGAACGCGACAAGTCTGCAGTGAGCGCGTCTCGGTCCACGACCGAGACGCGGAGCCCGATCAGCCCTCTCGGAGAGCGAGCCTGAGCTTGCGACGATGTCCTTGCGAACGGCCCCTCCGTCGTTCAAGCACTTTCGCGACGAGGCGCTTCAGTTTGTCTGCGGCGACGGAAGCTGCCTGAGGAGCATCGACTCCGTCAGCGTGCACCGTGACGGTTCCAGAGGGTTCGAGTGCCGCGACGACGGTACACCTCGTATCGATCCCCCCCTTCGGACCATTGAGATCGTCGACGGTCACGCGAATATCTCGAATCCTCCCGGCGAAACGGTCGAGCGCGAGACGAAAACCGCGCTGTACCTCGTCCCCGCCGAGTTCCTTTCGAACCTTGCTTCTCCGAATCAACGTGAATTTCATACCACACCTCATTCGAGTGAAGTTCGTTCAGCCACTCGAATAGGGTGCCGCAGACCGAGCGTGATAATCCAATCGATAATTCGACCCTGAGCCATCGGCCGAATCGATAATTGACCGAGGACTGGTCGGAGGGCTCCCCCGCTCAATGGGCAGCTTCTGCGCCAGCCTCAGGAGTGGGTTCTGAGGTTGGCATGGCGCCTGGGAGCATCAGGTCCTCGAGAAAGAAAGCGGAAAGCTGAGCTTTGTTCTCGACCTTCGCCTTCCCATAAACGGCGGCTGCCTGTTGCCGAACTGTTCGCTCGCTGGTGTTTCTGAGGTTCGCGATCTCCTTGTGCGAGAACCCTTTGAGAATCAGCAGGGCAATATCCCGCTCGGACTCTGAGAGTCCCCAGCTCACGAACTGCTGTTCGATTGCACGACCCAGTCCCTGGAGATACTGCCGCGAACGCACACGCCACTCATCTCGATCCTTGATCGCTTCGTTGAGTGACAAACTCAAGAACTGATGACGTCTGCGGACGAGACTCGCGACGGAGTACCCGTAGGCCACGATAATTCCGATGGTCAGTATCAGCGCGATGAGTTCGAGCCCGACGTGCTGAAGATCTGCCCCATGAGTCAGATCGTCGTAGATATCAATACCAACGACAAAGGCGATGGCGCAGAGAGCGCCGGCAGCAGCTCGCTCAAGTCGTGGAGTCATACTCGCCTCTTGTTTTCATTCACCTTCTCGAGCAGGGGGCACCCATCCGACGCCTGTCGGATAGGCTTTTCCGCCATTGAGACGCAGATTGAGGATGTTATCAAATCCAGGAGGCGTATGAATTCGGTTCACTTGCATCTCATGATCGTTCACATCCCAATCATTCTCGTTCCGCTCGGGGCAATCCTGCTCGCAATCGCCCTTCTGCGAAAGTCGGATCAACTGCTGAAGCTCACTTCCACGCTCTTTGTCGCTTCCGCACTGTTTGCAACGGCAGCGTTCTTGACCGGCGAGAGCTCTGAGGAGGTCGTCGAGGAACTGCCTGGTGTCTCTGAAGCCCAACTGGAAGCGCACGAAGAGAGCGCAGACGCTGCCCTGGCACTCAGCCTCGCGCTTGGCGTATTGGGACTGGCCGGCTTGGCGGCTTCAAGACTTCCAGTGACTGCCCGGAGCTACCTGCAGATCGGGATGTTGCTTGCATCGCTCCTCACGAGTGGGGCACTCGCCTACGCTGCTCAAGAAGGGGGAAAGATCCGCCATCCTGAGGCGTTCTCAGCGGTGGTGGGAGGCGACAAGGGACACGAGGCAGAGGACGACGACGATTGAACTATTGAGGACACCAGGCGATCGCATGACCCTCGATGCGTCGTCGGTGTCCTCTCCTCGAGCTTATCCTGTGAAGCTGCGGCGGTAGTGCCCATTGCGGGGGAGTCCCCACCACTTTCTCGGGCTGCCGTAGAATTTTCGCCGAGTTCCGAGCACTGACACGGAAGAACGAGCCAACTTTTGTGACAGCCGACCCAATTTTTCGAGCCGCTTTGCGTCGAAAACTTGCGTGCCCGGTTTGTTCCGTCCGAGGAGAAGCCACGCCGCGTTGCGAGGAGATGACAATTTTGACGTGTGGAACGAAGTCGGACTATGAAAGCCCTCAAATAACTCGAGGAAATATTACTACACTGCGATTCTGCCAACCGTGGCCCGACTCAAACTTATCATTCTCTCCTTCCGTGCTTTTCTACCGGTAGCGCTCTTCCTAGGAGGTCCGACGACAGCGCATGCGCTCGACGATCTCCAGGGATGGTTCCAGTTCATCACGCAGAAGCGACTCGGAGACACCCCGTTCACGGCTCAACTCGAGCTGCAGCCACGTTATTCCGACGATCAGAAGACGTTCAATCTCAATCTGATACGCCCATCACTGAACTATCAGGCGAGCAAACACATTGCGATCGCGCTCGGCTATTTGCAGCTGCGAGATGAGGATTTGATTGAACGGGAGAGTCGAATTTGGGGGCAAACCACCCATCGTCTTCAGCTCGAAGAGCTCTCATTTGCCTCGCGGCTACGAGTCGAGTCGCGGAGATGGTCGGATACTTCAGGTGATAGCGATGGGTGGCGGGCTCGCTTCCAAACACGACTCACGTTCGATGGCGCACTTGACCCGTTCTCGCCGTTTATCACCGACGAGATTTTCTATGAACTCGACGCATTGCCATCCCGAAGTGTCGGAGGTCTTAACCAGAATCGACTTTTTCTGGGCGTGAGCACGAAGTTGAACGACGCATTCACTGCGGAGATCAGTGCCTTTCACGTCAATCAGGTCCGCGACCAACCGCAGTCCGATCTCAACGCGTTTGGCCTACTGATCGCCATTCTGCACACGTGGTGAATGCACGAATACGTCAGCGGTTCCGTTCAGCGGCGAGCGTTACTCGATGATGAAACAGTCGAGCGCGTCACTACTGCAACAACAAAGACGTTGGATCGGTAAGAGTGACGAGGGAAACACCAGCGGCGCCACTCGTTGAACCAGAAGAGCTGTCGTCGAGCTCCGCAGTTCCTCCATTACCCCCATTGCCGGCAAGTGCTCCGCCACCCCCACCGCCCGACCGTGGACTTGACGTGACGGTTCCCGCAAAGACGAGAGGTCGACCAGCCCCACCGGTCACGAGGGTCGTGCCGCCGTTGATGAACGTCCCCGTGATGATGTGAATGATGCCACCTCCACCGCCTCCTCCCGGACCACTGCTCGCTGCTTCAGTGCCTCCGTCGCCCCCAACCGCAGTAATGGTGCCAGAGTTGTCGACGTAGCTCGGTGATGCCAAGACGATGTGTCCGCCTGCGCCACCGCCCGATCCTGCAGATCCATCGACTCCGTCTGCGCTAATCGATCCTGTCCCCGTGTTCGAGATGCCGTTCGCACACGCAATCACGAGAGACCCACCACCGGCGCCGCCTGTGGAGAACCGGCTGGCCCCGCCGCCACCTCCTGCAGACATCGCAGTGCGGGTAAGATTTCGGACGCTCTCGCTTGAAAGTCCCGTTCCTCCGAAGCCACCGAAAACGAGTGACGCAAACGTTCCGATTTCTCCGTTCTGGGCACTTGATCTTGCAATTCCAGGGTTCGCATCCCGACGCAGGGGCATGAGTGTGGTGGCACTCGGGAATCCTTCGATGGAGCCCCCCACCGCGTGCGACGACACTTCGATCGTTCCGTTGTTCGTCAATATGCCCGTGCACCGGATTACGGTCCCAGAGCTGACCGTCACGGTCACGCCACTGTCGATCGTGATATTGTGATACTGCAGCCGAGAGTCGAACGTCGTCGGTGCACTGATAGTGACGTTCCCGTTGGAGCCGTCTCCGTACACTCGAATCGAACCGTCGGCACCTGCCGCACCGGTGGAGCCAGCCGCACCCGCTGCGCCAGCCACCCCTGTCGCGCCCGTTAGTCCGGTCGGCCCGGTCGCGCCAGTCGCTCCGGTCGCGCCGACTGGGCCTGTCTCCCCAGTTGGACCCGCGGCTCCCGTCGCACCCGCGGGTCCGATCAGTGACGCTCGATTCGCAATCTTCGTCTCTGTCCGTTTACACCGCGTTCGAACTGCGAGAACTCCGGTCGTGTTGTTTGCGCAGATTGACTGGGCGCGTGCCGGTGCCGCATCGGATGTTGTGGGGCAGAGGAGAAGCGGAGCGACTGCCCAAAGGAGATGGTGGCGCATGGAGACCCTTCCGATCGGAGGACGTTATTCACCCCGATTCGATGAAGGGCGGACATCGAACGTTTCGAATCTGCACGAAAGTCAATATATCGCGCTACAGTGCCCACTCCTCGGCAACTCCATTCGTCTCGAAGGTGGATATTCCGCGTCGCCCTTCAGAGCGCGGTGCTCTCCGCTCCGCAGGGGCCACCGCTTCTCAATCTCTGGACAGCATGAACGATGAAGCGATTGAGCCGAAGATCGAACCATTTTGAAGTCGTTCGAACGCTGTTCTGATCGCTCACTGGCCCGGCTACGTCCGCGCACCCGTCGCCGTGTAGTCGGTCGGAACAAAAGGCGGAAGATTCACCCGCAATGCAATCGCCAGCGCGTGTGTGAGAAGTCCCTCCTCCTCGGTCACCACACCATCCGCGTGCAACGCGCTCAACGCCGCAGCAACAACCGTCATGCGAACATCCTGACTCGCTGATTCTAAGGTCAGCAGTGACTGCTCAAAGCTGAAGATGCTGCAATCTGCGAACTGATGGGGCGACGGGAGAACGTTCGGAACAAGAACGGCAAGCGCGCGAATCATCGCGTCCTGCCGAGCTTGTTCTGCTTCATTCGTCAGCGCGATAAAGTTTCTAAGAAAGGTGGTTGCCGGACCGAGCACCGGAGCGAGAGAACGGTAACGAATGGCAGGGACGCTCTGGAGTTTGTGCGCTCGATCGAGGGCCGTAATCAGATACCGCGACAGTGCGTATCGTCCCACGTCGTTTGATTGACTGATTTCCGAAAGACTGACGAGTTGCCGTCGGAGCTCAGCGTATCGCTCAGGAGAAAGCGCCTTCAACACAGGGAGCACGAGTCGCGCGCACGTCACTCTCGATCGAGTCCGGCTCACGAGCGCCTCGAGTCGTTCGATATGCTCACGTTCGCTCTCGGATCGGGAGCGAGACAACATCTCGATTTGCTCCGTTCGAGCTCCGGGGCGGGGATCAATGAGCAGCGCGAGCGCGAGGAGTTCACCACTCGCCACTGAAGTCGTCGCAGCGTGAATCTCTTCGGGCAAATCATGGAGTAACAGCGCCGCGGCGGCGACCGGTGAGAACGTCGCGTGACGAAGGCGCCGAACCTCCGTCAACGCTTCACGAGGGAGTTGAACTTCTCGACCTTCCCAAGAAATCTGCTCGAGTTCGACGGTCCCTTCGAAGTCACGATCGAGCCGTGCAATCCGGTCCGCGAGTGGAGGATGGGTCGGGATCCAGTCGATCCAGGTGCGAAGGGCTGTATCGGAGAGCAGTAAGTGGCGAGCTTCACGTGCCCCCCGGGCTCGAAGCCGGTCGGAACTCTCACCGCGCGCGAGACGCTTGAGCACCGAGGCAAGCGCCTCCGGATGTCTTGTGAGCTGCACGGCTGTTGCGTCCGCAAGATACTCTCGCTCGCGCGCGATAGCGCGTTGGATAAGCGTGCCGAGAATCAGTCCCGTATAACCGATCACGCACAGTGGTATGGCGACAGGAATGAGGAGAGAACTCAAGGGCATGGCGGAATCATCGCCTTCCTGCCCCTCAAGAGCCTTTCTCTGAGCATTTCGTGCTGACTCTCGAGCTCCCTCCTCGACGGCATCAAAAATCG